>JAOPWT010000080.1 GCA_025965555.1 Mycobacterium sp. | reverse complement strand
CCGCGCCAACGGTTCCTGGCACGACGCACGCAGCCTCGAGATCGCACCCAACCTGTGGGCGGCCGTGGGACTGGTTCGCGGCGGGGCGGGCACGGCCCTGGTGGGCAGTCACACCGACGTCGCTGATCGGATCGCCGAATATGCCGAGATCGGAATCGACGAGTTCATCTTCTCGGGCTATCCACATCTCGAGGAGCTGTTCTGGTTCGGCGAGGGCGTGGTCCCGGTGCTTCGTGACCGCGGACTCTTCGACGCCGGTCGGGTGGATTCGACGCCTGCCTCGATTCCCTTCATCGGCGCTGCGCGGTGACTGCACCCGCCGTGGTGGACCTCATCACCTCGGCAGGGGATGCCGTGGCCGTGGCCGACCGCCTGTCGGCTGGGTTCGGGGTCGAGGCGAGTGCCCGCGACGCCGATCGCGATCTACCGCACGGACCTGTCCGGACACTCAAGGACTCCGGGCTGCTGGCGTTGTCGGTTCCCGCTGAGTACGGAGGTGTCGGCGCGTCCGCAGTCGTGGTCGCCGAGGTGTTCCGGTTGCTCGCCAACGCCGATCCCTCGCTCGCTCAGATCCCGCACTCCCACTACACCTTCCTGGAGGCGCTTCGGCTCAAGGGCACACCGGAGCAGAAGGCGTTCTTCTACGGCATCGTCCGCGCGGGTGGGTTGTTCGCCAACGCCCAATCGGAGCGTGGCCCGCACCCCATCGACGTCGACGCCACCACGCTCACCGAAACCGCCTCCGGTGACTACGTCTTGAGCGGCCGCAAGTTCTATTCCACCGGTGCCCTCTTCGCGGACTGGGTGATCGTGCGGGCGTCGCTCGCAGATGGCAGTGGCGAGGCGCCCACCTCGACCACCCCCAAGGCGCTGGCCTTCATTCCGCGCGATGCGCACGGCCTGCAGATCGTGGACGACTGGGACGGCATGGGTCAGCGGACCACCGCGTCGGGCACCGTCACCCTGGACGACGTTCGGGTGCCTGCCGGTCACGTCGTGCCCTTCTCCCCCATCTTCGCCGAGCCGACCGTCTACGGCGCGAACGCCCAGTTGCTCCATGCCGCAATCGATGTCGGCATCGCCACTGGCGCCCTCACCGAAGGCGTCCGCCAGGCCGCGAAGGCCCGCCCACACTTCGAGGCGCGGGTGGATTCCGCCGCCGAGGACTCCACCCTCGCCCAGGTGGCCGGGGAACTCTTCGTCACCGTTCGCGGCGCCCAGGCGTTGCTCGCCGACGCCGCCCGATGCGTGGACGCAGCGCGGGCCGACCTCACCGCGGACACGGCCGCTTCGGCATCGGTGGCGGTGGCGGTCGCCAAGGTCGCCGCGGTTCGAGCCTCACTGGAGGCGTCGACCGTGCTCTTCGAGCTCGGCGGCACCCGAAGCGCTTCGGCGAGCGGAAATCTGTCCCGCTTCTGGCGCGATGCGCGAACACACACCTTGCACGACGCCACCCGGTGGAAGGTCCAGCACATCGGCCGTTACGCGCTCACGGGCACCAGGCCGCCGCGGCACGGGCAGATCTAGGCCTGATGACCGGCACCCAGTTCGCTTTGCGATGCCACGAGCCCCTTCGTCGGCCTCGGCTAGGCAGCCCGGCGTCAGGTCCAGGCGCCCTCCAGATAGCGAGCGCGGCAAGCCCGTCGGGCCAGCTTGCCGCTCGTGGTGCGCGGGATGGCGCCGGCGGGCAGCACCAACACGTCGTGGACCGAGAGACCATGCCGATCCAAGACAGCGGTCGTGATCGCCTCGCGTGCCGCCGCTGGATCGGCGCGACTGGTGCCCGCTGCGCGCTCGGCGATGACCACCAGGCGCTCGCCGCCTGCGGCATCGGAATCCCCGGCATCTTCCGCGGGAATCGTGAATACCGCCACGTATCCCCGTCGCACGGTCGGCGAGGCGTCCGCGACCGTTTGTTCGATGTCCTGCGGATAGAAGTTGCTGCCGTCGATCACCACGCGGTCGGCGATGCGACCGGTGATGTAGAGCTCACCGTCGAGGTACACGCCGAGGTCCCCGGTGCGCAGCCAGTCCGCCCCGGCCGAAACGCCTGCACTGTGGCTGCCCGCCTCGAGCCGCGATGTCAGCCTGGCGCCGAACGTGCGAAGGGTCTCGTCCGGCAAGCCCCAGTACCCGCGGCCAATGTTGTTGCCGTGCAACCACATTTCGCCGACCCGTCCGTCGGGGAGTTCGGCGCCGGTGTCGGGGTCGACCACCGCGGCCCACTGGCTGCGCGCGACCTGACCCGACGACACCTGCGCCACCGCATCCGGGACGTCGGCCGCGACGCGCACCGCCTGCCCGGCGGCGAGCTGGTCGCGATCGAAGTACACGACCGTCGCCTCGGCCGTGGGTGCGGTCGTCGAGACGAACAGCGTGGCCTCCGCTATGCCGTAGGACGGTTTGATCGCCGTCGCAGGCAACCCGTACGGGGCGAAGGCCTCGTTGAACATGGTGATCGCATCGATGCTGACCGGTTCGGAACCGATGATGAGCACGACGTTGCTCAGGTCGACGTCGTCGCCGGGCTTCGGCAGACCACGCTGGGCGGTCCACTCGTAGGCGAAATTGGGCGCGGCGGTGACGACACGGCCCTGCCGTGACTCGTCGGAGAGGGCGTGAATCCACCGCTGCGGTCTGCGGATGAACGCGGTCGGCGACATCAGCGTGGAATGTCCGCCGTAGACCGCGGGGAAGCCGATCATCGAAAGGCCCATGTCGTGGTACAGCGGTAACCAGCTGACGCCGTGGGTGTTTCGGTTGAGCAGGTCGATCGACAGGATCATCTGGATCAAGTTGGTGCCGACCGCCCGATGGGTGATCTCCACTCCGACCGGAGGGCGCGTCGAACCCGACGTGTACTGCAGGTGCGAAATGTCGTCCACGTCGACCTCGACGGGTGTGAAGGCACGTCCCTCGGAGTCGGGTATCCGGTCGATGACGGCGATGCGGGGCCGCTGCGCGCTGGGGAGCTTGTTCAGAAACGTCTCGACGGCCTCGGTCGCCGCCTCCGTCGTGAGTATCACGGTCGGTCGCGAATCGGCCAGTGCCGTGTCGAGACGCTCGGCATGGCCCGGCAATTCGGGCGCGAACAGCGGCACGCCGATGTTCCCGGCCTTGATCGACGCGAAGAACCCTGCGACGTAGTCGATTCCCTGCGGGGCCAGGATCGCCACCCGGTCCCGCGGGGCCGCGACCCGTTGCAGATGCGCACCGATGGCGCGCATCCGGACACCGAGCTGGGCCCAGGTCATTTCGACCGCGCGGCCGGCGTCCGATTGTGTGAAGTCGAGGTAGCGATAGGCGATGGAGTCACCGACGTGGGCGATGTTGCGGTCGATCAGGGAGGGCAACGTGACGCCCGGCGGCAGCTCGACGCCACCTTCGGAGTTGAGACAGTCCTCGATTCGCAGCAGACCGCTAGGGGCGAGGTACTCCTGCTGAGAACCGCGCGCCATACCGGCATTCTATGCGGCTCGAGGGGCGGCAAAGCCGTTGTGCAGCCACGGAAGCCGTGAGCATCGCCACCTCGATCTCTCAGGCCGGAGTGGGCTCGCCGACCTTGACCAGCATCTTGCCGATGTTGGCGCCGGTGAACAGCCCGTTGAGGGCGTCGACGCAGGACTCGATGCCGTCGTAGATGGTCTCGCGGTGGACCAGAAGCCCCTGTTCCTCCCAGCCGCGCAGCGCGGCGAAGGCCTCATCGAACCGGCCCCACTCGTCGAGTGCGTTGAACCCCTGCATCGTCGCCGTCTTGGCCAGGATGTTGACGTAGTTGGCCGGCCCTGGGTGCTCGCCGGTCAGGTAGCTGGAGATGACGCCACACAGCACCACCCTGGCCTTGGCGGCCAGGCGGCCGAGAACGGCGTCGAGGATGGGGCCGCCGACGTTGTCGAAGTAGACGTCGACCCCGCGCGGGCAGTGCTGTTTGAGTGCCGCGGGCAGACTGCCTTCCCGGTAGTCGATGCAGGCGTCGAAACCGAACTCCTCGACGACGGCTCGGCACTTGTCCGGCCCGCCCGCGATGCCGACGACCCTGGCTCCGGCGATCTTGGCGATCTGGCCCGCCACCGATCCCGTCGCGCCCGCCGCGGCCGAGACCACCACGGTGTCTCCTGCCTGCGGCCGACCGATGTCGTTCATGCCGAAGTACGCGGTGGCCCCTGTCGGCCCATAGATCGACATCACGGCGGGCTGGTCGATCTCGTCCATGCCGGTCACGGGGGTACAGAACACGTCGTCGCGGACGATGACGTACTCCTGGAACCCCGAGAGCGTGGTGACCACGTCGCCCACGGCGTAGGCGTCGCAGCGTGACTGCACGACCTCCCCGATGCCTGCTGCCCGGATGACTTCGCCCAATTGGACGGGAGGCAGGTACCCCGGCTGATCGTTGAGCCACGTCCGCGCGGCGGCGTCGATCCCCACGTAAGTCGTCCGGACCAGCGCTTCGCCATCCGCGGGCGCTGGCGCCTGCGAGATGATGAGTTCGGTGTCGCCGGGATCGACCAGGCCCCTTGGGCGATGACGCAACACGATCTGGCGGTTCGTCAGGTCAGACACGATGGTGAAACTACCGAACGTTCGACCCTCCTCGGGCGATAAGTAGGATCATCGCCGTGCAGTCCGGCGTAGCATTTTGCAACGGGGTGTAGCATTTTGTAACAGGAGGTAAGCACCATGTCGGAGGTCGCTGATCGAGTCACCCGTTTCGCTGCCGACCTCGTCGACAGCGCCGAAGCCGAAGGCGTGCGCCAGAGTCGATCGGCCAAGCAGCAACTCGACCACTGGGTCCGGGTCGGCCGCGCCGTGTCGAGCCAACAGACGGCCTCGCGCCGTCGGGTCGAGGCGGCGATGGCAGGCGGCCTGCCGCTCAAGGAGCTGACCGTCGAAGAGGGTGTGGTCTTCAACGCGGAGATCGCCGCCGGTATCGAAGAGAGCCTGGGCCGCACCGACTACGGCCGCGTCCTTGCGGCCCGCGGGGTGACGACCGTGGCGCTCAACGATGACGGCGACATCGTCGAACACCATCCGGACGGAACGTCGGTCGTGCTGACTGCCGCCCCGTGACGGCGGGGTGAATCGCCTCGACCTCGTCGTCGGCCCCAACGGTGCAGGCAAGTCGACCTTCGTGGAGCTGACCCTCGCGCCGCTCCTGCCGGGCAGTGTCTTCGTCAACGCCGACGAGATCGCCAAGCAGCGCTGGCCCGACGACCCGGCCGCACACGCCTACGACGCCGCAAGGGTTGCCGCCGACACCAGAGCGAAGCTGATCGAACGGGAGCTGTCATTCATCGCCGAGACCGTGTTCTCGCACCCCTCGAAGCTCGAACTCGTCGCAGCCGCCAAGGCCGCCAGCTACACGGTCGTCCTGCACGTGCTGATGATCCCCGAGGATCTCGCCGTCGAGCGTGTCCTGCACCGCGTCCAGGCGGGTGGGCACGCCGTGCCACCAGACAAGATCCGCGAGCGGCACCGCCGGTTGTGGTCGCTGGTCGCCGAAGCCGTCCCCCGGTGTGACGGCGCCACCTGCTACGACGGCAGCGGTCTGCGTGGCCCCCGCATCGTCGCGCAGATCAGCGGCGGGTACCTGATCGGCTCACCATCGTGGCCTGCCTGGGCACCCCGCGAGTTGACGTCGCGTTGGTCCGACTGAGTCGGCCATCACGGCCATCAGGCGATGATGCGGCCCAGGTACGGCGTCATGTTGTTGGTGCGGACCGGTGAGACCTTGACGCCGGAATCGGTGGCCTCCAGCATCTGACCATTGCCGACGAACAAGGCAACGCTCTGCGTGCCGTCGGGACCGAAGAAGATCAGGTCACCTGGCAGCGCCTGGTCCGGAGCCACCTTCTGCGCGACCTTGTACTGCTCGCCGGATGAGCGCGGCAGCTTGATCCCGGCTCCTGCAAAGGCATAGACGACGATTCCCGACGCGTCGAAGCCGACGACGCTCGGTGCCGGGGTGGCGCCGAGAACGGTGGAGGCCGGGAGCCCGCCGAAGATGCTCGCGCTCGGATCGGTGCCGGGTGTGTTGGCGCGCTGTTCGGTGGCGAGGACGTCGGTTCGCGAGTCACTGCCGAGAGTCGGACCGTTGGCGTCGCCGCCGCCGTAGGAGAACGGGACACCCTGCTGTGAGAGTGCGCGCTTGATTACGAAGTCGACGGCCTGCTGGTTGCGCGCGGGCCGCGTGTAGGGGTCGGCGGTCGCGAGACCCGGCGTCACCACCAGCAGGGCCAGGCTAATCACGAAGGCGTAAATGCGTCTCATCCGAATTCCATCTCTCTGCGACGTCAGGGGCAACGTATTCGCGCTGCCTCTTCGGTCGTCACCACTTCATCAGTTCACTTCTACTACCCAGAACGTCGATAACCCAATTGCTGAGTGGCTCAAGGCCAATGAGCCGCCATACCGTGACCGAACGGTGACGACTGGGCGCCTTTGGAGCCCGCATCGAGTGGTGCCGGAGCAAGTGTCCACACCGGCCGATGGCGTCCGGCACTGCGGCACGACGGGTGGGTGGTATTCATGCCGCGGGACAACGTGTTCGGCTCCGTGCAACGAGAGATGTCCGACCGGCCCGCCTGAACTCTGGACGCCGAATACTCGCTGCCGCTTGCCTGTTCGGGGTTCGCGCCCGGGTAGGTTGCATAGCCATGAGTATGCAACCGCAGACCTGGTCCGCTCGGCTCTGGGACGACATCGATGCGACGTTCGAGGCGATCCTGGCCCATCCCTTCGTGACCGGGCTGACCGACGGCACCCTCGACACCGAGGTGTTCGCGCACTACGTCGCTCAGGATGTCCACTACTTGCGTGACTATGCCAGGGCCCTGGCAATCGTCGGCGCCAAGGCGCCCACGCTGACGGACACGGCGATGTTCGCCAGACATGCCGCCGACGTCTTCGACGTCGAACTCAGTCTGCACAGCACGCTGCTGCCTGCTCTCGGCCTGGATCCCGCCACCGTCGGCGGGGCGCGCGTCACGCCGACGACGCAGGCGTACACCAGCTACCTGCTAGCCACCGCCTACGGCGGAAGTTTCGCCGAAGGGTTGGCCGCGATCCTGCCGTGCTACTGGATCTACGCGCGGGTCGGAACCGCGTTGCTCGAGCGCGGCTCCCCCGACCCGCGGTTTCAGAGTTGGATCAACAGTTACGGCGGCGAGGAATTCGCCGCCACCGTCGACCAGGTGCTGGCACTGACCGATCAGATCGGTCTGGTGCTGAACCCGGTGGAGGAGGGCGTGGCCCGCGCCCACTTCGTGACGACGGCACGCTACGAGTGGATGTTCTTCGACGCTGCGCACCGCCGCGAATCCTGGCCCGTGTGAATCCGACGGTGACGATCTTCGGGTTCTCCTGCCTCCGGCCGCGAGGCGGAGGACCATCCGAGTAGGAGCCCATCGGGCCCCGAGACTCGTGGAACCTGAGGAGGTCGGCTTCATGAAACGCACACGACTTGGCTCGCTCGGCGAGGGTGGACTGAACTGGGACAGCCTTCCGCTGAAACTCTTCGCCGGTGGCAACGCCAAGTTCTGGGATCCGGCCGACATCGACTTCTCGCAGGATCGGGAGGATTGGCAGTCGCTCTCGGACGTCGAACGTGACTGGGCCACCCGCCTGTGCGCCGAGTTCATCGCCGGTGAGGAAGCGGTCACCGAAGACATCCAGCCGTTCATGTCGGCGATGCGGGCCGAGGGGCGCCTCGGCGACGAGATGTATCTGACGCAGTTCGCCTTCGAGGAAGCCAAACACACCCCGGTGTGTCGCCTCTGGCTCGACGCGGTGGGGCTCACGGAGGACCTGCACCCCTACCTCGACGATCTTCCCGCCTACCGAAAGATCTTCTACGAGGAACTTCCCGAGTCACTTGCCACTCTGAGCGCGGACCCGTCGCCAGCCGCCCAGGTGCGTGCATCGGCAACGTACAACCACGTCATCGAGGGCATGATGGCGTTGACGGGATACTATGCGTGGCACAAGATTTGCGTGAGTCGCAACATCTTGCCTGGCATGCAGGAACTGGTCCGTCGCATCGGTGACGACGAGCGGCGCCACATGGCGTGGGGCACCTTCACGTGTCGGCGCCACGTCGCTGGGGACGACTCCAATTGGTCGGTGTTCGAGTCCCGGATGAACGAGCTGATTCCGCTGGCGCTGAGCAACACCCAGGAAGCATTCGCCCTCTACGACGAGATCCCGTTCGGACTAGAGATGGACGAGTTCATGCAGTACGCCACCGACAAGGGCATGCGCAGGTTCGGCACCATCAGCAGCGCCAGGGGTCGCCCCGTCGGCGAGATCGACCTCGACTACTCACCGCTGCAGCTCGAGGAGACCTTCGCCGACGAGGACGAGAAGTCCCTGGCGTCGGTCTGAAGACCGCGCCGACTCAGCTCAGTGCGGCAAGCGCCGCATCGTAGTTGGGCTCCTGAGCGATCTCGGGCACCAGTTCGGAGTACGTCACGTTTCCGTCCGCACCGATCACCACGACGGCACGGCCGAGGAGTCCGGCGAAGGGACCGTCGGCGATGGTGATGCCGTAATCCTGGCCGAAGCTGTCACGGAACCCCGACGCCGTCGTGACGTTCTCGATGTCCTCGGCGCCACAGAATCGGCTCTGAGCGAATGGCAGATCGTTCGACACGCACAGGACCGAGATGCCGCTCGCGGCGGCACGCTCGTTGAACGTCCGCACACTGGTGGCGCACACGGAAGTGTCCACCGACGGAAAGATGTTCAGCAACAGGGCCTTACCGCTGAACTGCTCGTTGGTGACGGCACCCAGGTCGGTGCCGGTGAGGGTGAACGCGGGTGCAGGCGCTCCGACGGCGGGCAGGTCGCCGACCGTGTTGATGGGATTTCCACGCATCGTTATCTGTGCCATGACCACAGTCTGTCAAGCACGGCCAGAGACACGTGGCCCGGGGTCCACCTCGATGTCGTAGTCAGTAGGCCAGCTGGTTGACCGCGGTCGCGAAGACAGCCGGCAGCGCCATGGCAGCAGGCACGATCCTGGACCGGATCCTGGCGTGGACGCCGGCCTTGACCAGTGCGGCCGTCAGCATTCGGTAGCGCCTGGTTTCCCGGCGCCATTGACCGTCGTAGCGGTCGGGCTGGTCGGCGACGACGCAGTCGACCAGCAGCTTGGCGGCGCTGAACGCCAGTCCCATCCCCTCGCCCGTCAGGGCGTCGATGTATCCGGCGGCATCACCGACCAGCATGACCCGCCCCGCACTCCGGCTGCGTGCCTTCTGCCGAAGTGGCCCTGCGGCCCGGTCACGCCCGTGCGCGTGTCCGGCCATCCGTGCCGTCAGCGCCGGGAATTCGTCGAGGTGAGTGTCGAATCCGCCGCGGGTGGAGCTGAGGATGGCGATGCCGACGCAGTCGTCGGCGACGGGTGTCACGTAGGCTTCGGCACCCGGGGCCCAGTGCACCTCGACGAAGTCCGACCATGGCGCCATCTGCACGTGACGGCGGATGCCCCATCGGCGTGGGCCGGGGCTTGGCTGCTCGAGACCGAGGGACCGTCGGATGGGTGAGTGCAGACCGTCGGCCGCGGCGAGGTATCTGGCGCGCAGTCCATTGACCCGAACAGACGTCGCGTCCTGGCTGACCTCGGTGACCTCCTCGTGGATGATGCGCACGCCGGCGTTGGTGGCGGCCTGCAGAAGTGCCCCGTGCAACGCGGTCCTGAGCACGCCGCGGCCGGTGCCCGCCCGGAAGGTCGCCTCGACCTGTCGATCGCCGTCGAGGTAGCGAATCCCGTTGAGGGGCTTGCCTTCTGCTTCGACGCCCAGGTGTGCCAGGTGTGCAAGGGTGTGCGGCATCATGCCTTCACCGCAGGCCTTGTCGATGGCCCCGATGCGCCGTTCGACGACGGCCACCTCGAGTCCAGCCTGCGCGCCGTACAGTGCGGTGGCCAGTCCCGCCGGACCCCCGCCGCCGACGAGCAGGTCGATCACGACAGGCTCGCCAGCGCGGCGTTCTCCACGGTGAGCCGCGTCCTGAGCAGGACCGCGTTCAAGACGGTGAAGACGACGGCGGTGATCCACGCGGTGTGCACCAGAGGCAGCGCGATGCCTTCCACGACGACCGCCACGTAGTTGGGGTGCGGCATCAGCCGATACGGACCACCGGTGATGCGCTCGGCACCCGGAATCACGATCACCCTGGTGTTCCACTGCGGGCCAAGGGTGGTGATGCACCACCAGCGCAGCGCTTGGGCGGCCAGCACGACGCCAAGCATCGGCCAACCCAGAACCGGAATGAACGGCCGATCAAGGGCCAGTGGCTCCACCAGGCAGCCCACCAGCAAGCCCACGTGCAACACGACCATCGCCGGATAGTGGCCGGCGCCGAACTCGATGCCACCCCGATCACGACTCCGCGCCCAATTGCGTTGGGACACTCGCAGTTCGGCCAGGCGTTCGACGGCAACCGCGGCGATCAGAACCCCGTACCAGATCATGGCTCAGCGCCAGCGCAGCAGGACGAGTTCGGAGCAGAAACCCGGCCCCATCGCCATCATCATTCCCCACGTCCCCGCCTCGGGACCCTTGGCGATGGTGTCGCGCAGCACGTGCAGCACCGACGCCGAGGACAGGTTGCCCACCTCGGCCAGCGACCGCCACGTCAACTCCAGCGCCTCCTCGGCCAAGCCCAAGGTGGCGGTGATGGCCTCGATGACCCTGGGCCCACCGGGATGGCTCACCCAGGTCCCCACGTCGGCGATGCTCATGTCATGGCCGGCCAGAAAACTCTTCACGTCCTGCCCCAGATACCGTTCGACGACCTTGGGCACATCCGGGGAGAGCACCAACCGGAAGCCGCTCGAATCGATGTCCCAGCCCATGACCCGCTGCGAATCGGGATACAGATGGCTGCGCGAGTCCAGCACCTCCGGACCGCACGCCCCGATCGCCTCGGCGCGCCGATCACCCACTGCCACCACCGCCGCCGCACCGTCCCCGAACAGGCTGCTGCCCACCACGGTGGCCATCGACGGATCCCGCTTGGGCACCAACGAGCACAACTCGACGGCCACCAGCACCGCGACGTCATCGGGGGCACCGCGCAGATAGTCGTGCAGCCGGCCCACCCCTGCCGCGCCCGCCACGCATCCCAACCCGAACATCGGCACCCGGCGCACGTCGGGACGCAGCCCGATCCTGGCGGCGATCCGCGCATCCAAGCTCGGCACCGCCAACCCCGTCACCGTCGTGGAGAAGATCACGTCCACGTCGGCAGGCTCCAGCCCGGCGTCCTCGAGTGCCCCCACCACCGCCGCACACCCCAAATCCACGGCGTGCTCGATGAACACGTCGTTGGCCCGGCCGAAGTCATCGAGCCCGGCGTAATCCTCCAACGCCAACACCATGTGCCGGCTGTCCACCTTCGCACTCGCATGCAACCTACGGATCGGCTCGGCATACTGCGCATAACCCGGAATCGCGAGCAGCGCCTCCGTCACCTCGGCCTGGGTATAGCGGTTTGGGGGCAGTTCTCCTCGTACAGCGGCAATCACGCTCATGGCAGCCTCATGCTTCTAGATACGACACCCGTGAGCGTTTGGTTCACGGGGCTGTTGCTCGGAGCAGGCGCCTTTGGTCGCTCCGGGTTGGAAGATCTGGTCGGGCATAGCGTCTCGGTCGACTCCCGAATATGTCAGCGGTTGGTGACTTGTGACCGTAAGCTAGTGGCGCAGCGATGTCAACAGCCGATGACTTGTGCTCGGGCTGGGGCCCACCGAGCCGGGCGCCGACAAGAAATCGGGGCCCGGGTCCAGTTGGAACCCAGACCCCGATTTGGTGGTGGTCAGGCGATCACCTCACGGACGATCTGCCCGCCGGCGTCGAAAGTCGTTGAACGGCAAATCCCCCCGGGGTGATGATTCATCACCCCGGGGGATTGCGGATGCTACCTGCGCCGGTGCCGACTATCCGGCATTGGCACAGAAGTTCGGGACGCAGAAGCTCGCGCCACCTGGGCCGGCGTTGGCGCTGCCGCCAGGCACATAGGCGCCCGCACCGTCGGGTCCGGCATTCGCACCCGCGCCGGGAACCACGGCGCCTGCGCCATCGGGTCCGGCCTGGGCACCCGCGCCGGGAACCACGGCGCCTGCACCGTCGGGGCCCGCCTGGACCCCTGCACCGGGAACGGTCGCTCCCGCCCCGTCGGGTCCGGCGGTGGCGTCCGTGCCAGGTGCTCCAGCACCCGCACCGTCAGGGCCGGCGGTGGCGCAGGCCGGGGTGCCCTCGACACCACACGGCGGCGGTGGATCGGCACCGGCGAGAGGAGCGAAGGCGATGGCCGTCGCGCCGGCGCCGGCGAAGAGGATCTGGGTAATGAGGTGCGTTCTCATGGGCGATGGGTACCACTCGTCAATCTGCTCGAAACATCCGAATTCCGGCAAAACGCACGTCGAACCGGCGACCGATGGGCTGCGCTCGCGGGTACTGCGGGTCAAGAGGGGCTGATCGCGGAGTCCGTACGTCGATGGTCCCGGCGCCGGTGCACGACGACACCCGCGCCGACGATGAACACCGCAGAGATCAGCGACAGGAAGATCGCCTGCTGCTGATCGGGATCGAAGGCCATCAGTACCAGCACCGCGACGATCGCCACGATCACTGCGATCGTGAGGTACGGGAACAGCCACATCCGAACCGGCGCGCGTTCCCCCTCTGCCCGCATCGCGCGGCCGAGAACGAACTGGCTCACCGCGATGGCGAGGTACACGAACAATGCAATGGCACCACTGGTCGCGAGCAGATACGCGAAGATCTTCTCCGGCAGGAGATAGTTGCCGATCACGGCCAGGAATCCGACCACCATCGAGGCCAGTACCGCTTGATGGCGTTCGCCGACCCCACGAACAGGCCCGCACCGATGACCCCGGCGATCGAGATCATGGTGATGTGGCGTGGCTTGAGGCTGTTGCCGAGGGCTCCGCTTGGCGGCTCGGGGCGCGAGGTGGAATCCGTCGCAGTAGCTCGGCTGGTCATCGGAACGCCACCCTTCGGTCCGGACCGGGTCAGCAACGCAGACCCGGAGACGCCTAGGTTGCCCAAGCTGTGCGGAGTCAAAACTACCGTGCCAGCTGGCCGGCCAAAGGGAGCGCATTGCGCCGCAGGTTGCCGATGGTCGCCGGCCTACTGACGCTTGCGATACACCACCATCTCGCGTGACAGGATCCGCCGTATCCGGGGTTCGCGGCTGCAGGTGACCGCGAACACGGTGAGCAGCACCCAGCTGGTGATCGCGCTGCCGAGCACCAGCAAGAAGGCTGCCCATTCCCCGCCGACCAGTTCCGTCGACGCCGTCTGACCCGACCATAGCCGCCAGAAGATCATCAGGTTCACGGTCAGGCCCACACCATAGGACAGCGCGAAGGAGAACAGATACGGCTTCCACGTGCCGTCATGCAGTCGCGCCGAAACGGGTTCGTGCCGAATCGGATACAGCACCGAGAGCACGTTTCCCGACGCCGAGCCAGATGAACACCATCGTGATCAGCTGGTCCACCATGGCGATCGGATTGTCCTCGTTGGCGGCGGTGAGGAACGCGATGACGGGAAGCGCGGCGACAGTGACCAACACGGCCATCGCGAGGTTCTTGGCCACCAGGATCTGCCAGATCCGTTCACCGCGGGACATCGCGTCGCGGACCCGCTGTGCCTCGAAGCACAGGGCGTTGGTGCACACCACGCTGCCGACGACGGCGGAGAACAGATAGAGCGAAAGCCGACTGACGTCGTCGTATCTCGTCCAACCGCTGAAGTGGTAGAAGCTCACCAGCGACAAGCTGATGCCCAAGGTGATCACCAGTCGGATGAGGATGGCCTCGGCGATGGCGGCCCTGGCGAGGGCCACTGCGACGACGGCATTCGCGGTCGCCTGTTCCGGCGCAACCGTCAATGCCCGAGTGGCCGTCACGCCCCGCGTGTAGTCGAGTGCGCGCTCCCGCCACGGCGCGGACGCAGCCGCCGCGGCAATGTCGTCGGCGAAGGCGCCCTCGACCGACTTCACCTCTGCCCGGGCATCGGCGAGCACCAGCCCGAGAGCGTCGTCGTGCCAGTGCGCGGCGGCGGTCGCGGCGTCGACCCGTCGCAAGGATTCGGCGAGGAAGCGCATTCATCCCCTGCCGCGATGTCGGGAGCGGAGTCGGCTTCCGAAGTCATGGCGCTAACTGAACCATCCGATGTCAACCCGGGGACCGCACGCCGTCAGGACACTCGTCGGAAGGCTGAACAGGCGATACTCTGTTACCAGAGTGACGGGAGTGAAAATTGGGTATGAGGTCGAGAACTTGTCGACTCACCCCTCAGGTCAAGGAGCGGCCTTGGACGCCTTTCGGAGTACCTCGCGGCTGAAACGGCTGTGGACGTACTTGCCCCTGGGTCTGGTGCTGGCCACCGTGACGCTGGTCGTTGCCCCGATGCCGTCGGCCTCGGCCGCCGACTGCCCGGACATCGAGGTTGTCTTCGCCCGCGGCACAGACGAGCCACCCGGCATCGGCGTCGTCGGCCAGGCTTTGGTCGATTCGCTGAAGCCGCTGGTCAAGGGCGAGTCGATCCGCCCGTACGCGGTCAAGTACCCGGCGTCGTGGGACTTCCTGGCGGCCGCCTCGGGTGCCAACGATGCCAGTGCCCACGTTCAGTCGACCGCGGCCAACTGCCCCAAGACCAAGATCATCCTCGGCGGCTACTCACAGGGCGCGGCGGTGATGGACATCGTCACGACGTCCCCGATCGCCGGGCTCGGGTTCACCACCCCGCTGCCCGCGGCCATGGCGGATCACATCAGCGCGGTCGCCGTCTTCGGCAATCCCTCGGCGCGGGTCGGGCAACCGCTGACGACGCTCAGCCCCACCTTCGGGGCCAAGACCGCCGACATGTGCAACACCAACGATCCGATCTGCTCGCTGGGCAAGGACTTCAACTCGCACGTCCGCTACCCGCAATCCGGCCTCGTCAAGAAGGCCGCCCAGTGGATCGCCGACAATCACCTGAAGTCGGCCACCTGAAGTCGGCCTAGGTCAGGTGGTGGTCTGCGCCGACCGGAGTCGCCGCCGCCACCAATCGATCCTCTCCACGTCGGTGAGCGCATACCGTTCGACGAGCGCTGGATCCGGCGACGCGGGCATCGGTGCGACGGGCAGATAGCCGTCCGCGGGACGCAGTGAGCGTCGCGGCACCACGACGTCACCGGCGAGCAACGCCATGGTGCCAAGGGCACACGCGAACGGTAATTCTGGAAGTGCGCCGGCCAGTGCGAGACCGGAGGCCAGCCCGATGCTGGTCTCCCCCGAGGAGGACACCACGCACGCTAGACCGAGTCGCTCGGCCACCCGCAACGCGCGCCGAACTCCGCCGAGCGGCCCTATGCGAAGGATCGCGACGTCCGCGGCTTCGGCCGACGGCACGTCGGAGGCGATGCGGACGTCGACCTGCCTGCGGACGGCGGCCACCTCGTCGACAGTGCGGCACGGCTGCCCGACGAACTCGAGTTCGCCTGCCGCCTTCGCGAGGACCGCGATCGCCGACACGGCATCGTCGATGCTCCACATTCCGTTGGCGTCGAGGCGGATTCGGCCCCCAGGGCCAAGCGCATCGCGCACCGCTTCGATGCGAACGACGTCATCGGCGAGTGAGCCGTGGTCGGTGGCCACGGTGACCTCCGCGGTCAGGCAGCCCGAGTCCGTGACGAGGTCGCGCGCCGCGGCGGGTGCTACGGCGGGCACGGTGACGGCGATCGGAATCCGGCCCCGCAGCGGATCGGGCCACCCGACGGTGCCCCCCTCGACCGCAGCGGTCAGCCAGCGCGCGGCCTCGCGATCGTCGCCGTCGGATGGCGGGCTGAACTCGCCCCACCCCTGAGGGCCTTCGATCAACATGCCTTCGTGCACCCCGGTCCCGTCGCGCAAGGGGATGCCGAAGACCGGCGCGGCGTCGAAGTCGATCAGTGCCTTCATCAACCACAAGCTAGCGAAGCGTCATGGGCGCGGCGCGAAGTATGCCCGCACGCTCGGTGCGGCGAAGGCGAATCCGGCTCTGCGGTACCGCTAGCTCCGTGGCCCAGCCGAGCGGGAGCACGAGCGTCAGCCGAAGAAGCCGTGGTGGCCTGATTCCCCAGGCGTCGCTCGACCGCGGTCGGTCTGTCGCGGCGGGGGCGGTGGTGTAGCGCTGATGGGAGCCCGCGTCACGTTCGTCTGCGGCTTCTTCGGCTCATCGGGCGTCTGATAGTTCGGTGTGTACTGGCGTGTGACGACCGGGGGGCTGACCTGCTCGGCCGAAGGGGGCGGCGGAGGCGGTGGCCCAGGCGGCGGCCCAGGGGGCAGCGGGACTTCCGAAGAAAGGACGGGCGCGGAGGTGGTCGGCGCGGGCGGTGCCGCGGACTCACTCGGTGGGACGGTCGTCGAGTCCTCGACGGCGGGAGCGGGACTGCGCAAAACGAGTACGACTGCGACGATGGCCAGCACGCCCGCGACGATCGCCGCACTCATCATGACGACCTTCGAGCGATACCACGCATCGCCCGAATTCGCCTTGAAGTCCCAGGCGCCGCTGTTCGACAGCCGCGACTCCCACGACGACGGGGCTGATGCGGCGACGAAGCCGTTGCGCCTAGTGGGCACGATGTTCAGAGTCGCGGCGATCGACTCGGTCACCGGGCGGTCGCCGAACTCTTCCCGCGCCGGATCGTCGGGCTCGACGGGCGCGGCGACATTCATGTCCTGCACGAACCAGCGGTCAGTGTCGTCTTCGGTGTCGTCGGACTGGCAGGCATGGGCCGGCGGGTCCGCCGGAGGCTCGTCTCGAGGCACTTCCTCGGCGGGACGCGGCGGGGTGACGTCGACTGGCTGCGCCATGCCGAACCACCCCTCGTCGGGGTCGTCGAATGCGTATTCGACGTCTTCGTCCCGAACCGTCACACGACGATGTTAGCGCGTGTGACGTGCTCGAAGGGCGCTCGTTGACCTGCCGGGCCGAATGTGCTTATGCCCTATCGGTCTTGGGCTCCTCGGGTCGGCGGGGTGGTCCATCGAGACTGCCGAACGACGTCGCTCGCCGTGCCGGGGCGTGACCGTGCACGCCCTCGGCGTACGCCGTCTCGGCGTGCTGGCTGAAGTCGATCCCGGTGGTTTCGTCCTCGGCGCTGAGGCGAAAGCCCATCAGGCGATCGATGATCTTGGCCAGCCCATAGGAGACCGCGAACGCGTAGCCCGCGACCACGACGGCCGCCAGCAGCTGCTTGCCGAGTTGCGCGAGCCCGCCTCCGTAGAACAGACCTTCGGCGCCACCCGTCATGACCTCGGTCGCGAGAAGCCCGATCAGCAGCACGCCGACCACACCACCCACGAAGTGCACGCCGACCACGTCGAGCGAATCGTCGTATCCGAATCGGAATTTCAGCCCGATGGCGAAGGAACAGACGACGCCGGCTGCTAGGCCGACCACGACGGCCCCGAGCGTGTTGACGGTGCCGCACGACGGAGTGATCGCGACCAGGCCGGCGACGACGCCGGAGGCGGCACCGAACGTGGTGGGCCTGCCGTCGCGGATCCGCTCCACGGTCAGCCACCCCAGCATGC
>JAOPWT010000068.1 GCA_025965555.1 Mycobacterium sp. | reverse complement strand
CGGCACCACCGGCTACTGCATGGGCGGTCGCACCTCGCTGGTGGTCGCGGGTCGCGTACCCGATCGGGTCGCCGCGGCGATGTCGTTCCACGGCGGCGGCCTCGCATCCGACGATCCGGGCAGCCCGCACCTGCTGGCCGACCAGATCCGCGCCGCGGTCTACGTAGCGGGCGCCGAGAACGACAAGTCGTTCACCCCGGAGGCGGCCGAGACCCTCGACAAGGCGCTCACCGCGGCAGGTGTCGAGCACACCATCGAGTTCTACCCCGCCGGGCACGGCTTCGCGGTGCCCGATCACACGGGCGTCTACGACCCCGACGCCGCCGAGCGCCACTGGAAGGCGATGGAGAGTTTCTTTGGCGCCAAGCTGGGCTGACGGGCTCGGGTATTCGTCAGGGGCCGTTTTGCCTCGTCGCGACCCGGTAGGCGACGATTGACCCGTGTACGACCAGATGACCGGTGAGAATCCGGATTTCAGCCATGACCCCTCGGATCCGGGATCGCGCATCGACCCCGTGCTCGCGAGGAGCTGGCTGCTGGTCAACGGCGCGCAGCCGGACCGTTTCGCGCCCGCCGCTCACTCCCGCGCGGACATCGTCGTCCTGGACATCGAGGATGCCGTCGCCCCCAAGGACAAGGAAGCTGCTCGCGACAACGTCAGCACGTGGCTGACCGCAGGCAACGACGACTGGGTGCGCGTCAACGGGTTCGGCACCCGGTGGTGGGCCGATGACCTGGACATGCTGGCCACCACCTCGGTCGGCGGAGTCATGCTGGCGATGGTCGAATCGGTCGACCACGTCATCGAAACGGCCAAGCGGCTGCCGGACGTGCCGATCGTCGCCCTCGTCGAAACTGCCAGAGGACTGGAACGCATCACTGAGATCGCGGCGACGAAGGGCACGTTCCGACTCGCCTTCGGCATCGGCGACTTCCGCCGTGACACGGGATTCGGCGACAACCCGGCCACCTTGGCGTACGCGCGGTCGCGCTTCACCATCGCGGCGAAGGCGGCCCATCTGCCGAGCGCCATCGACGGGCCCACCATCGGGTCGAGCGCGCTCAAGCTCATCGAGGCCAGCGCCGTCTCCGTCGAGTTCGGCATGACCGGCAAGATCTGCCTGACGCCCGACCAGTGCCCGGCGGTGAACGAGGGTCTGTCCCCATCTCAGGACGAGATCAGTTGGGCCAACGAATTCTTCGCCGAGTTCCAGCGCGACGGTGGCGAGATCCGGAACGGCTCGGATCTGCCGCGCATCGCCCGTGCCACCAAGATCCTGGATCTGGCCAAGGCGTACGGCATCCATTCATCGCAGTTCGGCGACGACCCCGACCACGTCCCGGCGCCGTCGGACACCTATCACTACTGACCGCCGCGCTCGGCCCTGAGTCCGCGGGTGTAGGTCCCGATGGCGCGGAGAAGGCCGCGAGCGGCGTAGATGCCTGCCGCAACTGACACGACGATCATCACCACGAACATGACCCAGTAATTGCTGCGACTGTGATCGGTGTTCCACCAGATGATCGTGAACAGGACGGCGCAGACGAACACCACGATGTCACGCCAATTCCCGCGGTAGGACGTCGCCGCCTCCAGCAGCGAGCGCTGCTTGTCGACGGCGGCGATCATGTCGTCGATGCGCATGTCGATGACGCGTTGCAGCCCGGCCCGTCGTTCGGTCTCCTCCGGCGGAAGCAGATTCAGTAGCTCCATGTCCTGTTTGATCATGGCCCGGACGTCCGGACCACGTACGTTGCCCGCGAGCGCACCGAGCAGCGCGCCACCGGCGATCGGCGCACCGGCGAGTGCCAATTCTGCGATGCCAGCCATCTGCGGCTCCTTCGTCAGTAGCCGAGGCCGCCGTACCGATCCTGGTGAGCCCGCCTAGTCGTCGATGTCGGCATTCAACGTACCGCCCCGCAACGGCCGGCATTCACCTCATCGTGGGCTTTCCGTCCCATCGGTGACGGCAGGCCAGGTAGGTTCGCCGTGCTCAGTGGCACCGGCACGGTCAAGGTCCCAGGTCATTGCATCAGGTGCGCCGCGACGGTCGCGGCCAATTCCCAACACGCCTCGAGGTCGGCCTTGGTCGGCTTGCCCGACACCACCACGTGCGCTGCGGCTTGCACCCATCCCAGCCCCGTCGTGATCGAGTCGACCCCCCGCGCGGCACCTTCGGTGCCCTCGTTGCCATGGAGGTACAGGCCGAAGGGTCGGCCCCGGGTGGCGTCAAGGCACGGGTAGTAGCAGACGTCGAACGCATGCTTGAGCGCGCCGCTCATGTAGCCAAGGTTGGCCGGCGTGCCGAGGAGATAGCCGTCGGCCTGCAGCATGTCGGTCGGTGACACCGTGAGAGCAGGCCGCCGGATGACCTCAACGCCTTCGATCTCCGGGGCGGTGGCACCGGCGAGGACCGCCTCGAACATCTCGTGGGTGTGCGGAGACGGCGTGTGGTGGACGATCAGCAGCGTCTTGCTCTTGGGTGTCATTTGCCCTTCTCCTGGAGCATGACGGCCTTCTTCATCGTCTCCCTGGCGCGGCCGCGATCGCCCGCATAGTCGTACGCACGTGCCAATCGGTACCAGCGGAGCCAATCGTCGGGATCAGCCTCGACCTCGGCGCGGACCGAGTCGAAGAGTTGGTCGGCGGACTCGCGCTCGATGCGTCCAGACGGTCTGCGCGGCAGGTCACTGACATCGAGCTCCATGTCCTGCTCGCGTGCCAGGCGGGCCAGCCGCTGATGTGCGAAACCCGCTCGGAGCGTGGCGATCATGGCCCACAGACCGATTGCCGGCAGGACGAAGATCGCCAGTCCGAGGCCGATCGGAGCCGCCCGGCCGGACGAAATGAGGATGACGCCTGCCCGGCCGAGCAGAACGAAGTACACCACCATCGCCGCACACATGAAGCCGATGAGCAGCTGAATGCGCAGCGCGCGCGAACCCTCGTCCCTGTTCACAAACCCATGAGGGATTCGATTCCGATCGTCAGTCCGGGACGGGCTGCGACGTTGCGGACGCCGAGGAGCACTCCTGGCACGAAGGACGTGCGGTCGAGGCTGTCGTGCCGGATGGTCAGCGTCTCCCCCTGCGTGCCGAACAGAATCTCCTGGTGTGCCACCAGCCCCGCCAACCGAATCGAGTGCACGGGGATGCCGTCGACGTCGGCGCCGCGCGCGCCCTCGATACCGGTGCTGGTGGCGTCCGGGTTGGGCGGCAGCCCCTTGCGCGCCTCCGCGATCAGCCGGGCCGTACGTGCCGCCGTTCCCGATGGTGCGTCGGCCTTGAACGGGTGGTGCAGTTCGATGACCTCGGCCGACTCGAAGAAGCGGGCCGCCTGCTTGGCGAACGCCATCGACAGGACCGCGCCGATCGCGAAGTTCGGCGCGATGAGCACTGCGACGTCCGGTCTGTCGGCAAGCCACGACCTCACCTGTGCGATCCGCTCGTCGGTGAATCCCGTCGTGCCCACCACGGCGTTGATGCCGGCCCCGATCAGGAACTCCAGGTTTCCCATCACCACGTCGGGGTGGGTGAAGTCGACGACGACCTCGGTCTGGCTGTCGGTGAACAGCGCCAGCGGGTCGCCGGCGTCCACTTCCGCGGTGAGACTCAGATCGTCCGCGGCTTTGACGGCATCGACGATCGTCGCCCCGACCTTGCCCTTTGCCCCCAGGACTCCGACTCGCATGGTTGGCAGCCTACTTGGCCGCACTTCTGCGTTCTGCGCCATCACCATCCCGCGAGGGCGTGCATCCCACTGTCGTCAGCAGATGCGTGGAAGTTGCTCGCCGAGTTCGCGTTCGATCACCCGCGTCGTGCCGAACGACGTTCGTCCCACCGCCATCCCCGGGTGGTCGGTGACCACCCGACCGATGACGGCGGCGTCCGCCCCCTCGGGGCGGGCACGCATTGCCGCGAGGACCACGTCGGTGGCGGCGGGGTCGACGAATGCGACCAGCTTGCCCTCGTTGGCCACCTGCAGCGGGTCGAGTCCCAGGAAGCTGCATGCCGAGGCCACCGCCTCCGGCACGGGGATCGCGCCCTCGTCGAGTGCGATCCCGACGCCTGCGGCCCTGGCGATCTCGACGACGGACGCGACGAGACCACCTCGGGTGGGATCACGCAGCGCGTGGATCCGGCCGCCGCCTGCATCGGCCGCCAGCATCGCGGCGACCAATCCGTGCAACGGAGCACTGTCGGTGGTGACGACCGTGCCGAAGTCGATGCCCTCGCGGACGCTCATGATCGCCACACCGTGCTCACCGATGTTGCCCGAGACGATGACGTCATCGCCGGGCCGGACCCGGTCCGGCCCGATGTCCACGCCGTGCGGAATCACTCCGACCCCGGCGGTATTCACGAAAAGCTGGTCCGCACTGCCCTTTCCGACCACCTTGGTGTCACCGGTCACGATGCCGACACCCGCATGGTCGGCGGCCTTGCCCATCGTCTGCGCGATTCGCCCGAGCATCTCCAGCTCGAGTCCCTCCTCCAGGATGAAACCAGCGGTCAGGCCAAGGGGCTGAGCCCCGCTCATCGCGAGGTCGTTGATCGTCCCGTTGACGGCCAGATCCCCGATGTTGCCGCCGGGAAAGAACAACGGCTGCACCACGTACGAGTCGGTCGACACCGCGATCCGCCCGGCGGGCACCGTCAGCACCGCCGAATCCCTGGATGGACCACCGGTTCCAGGACCCGAGCCGAAGGCAGGCAGGAACAGGTTCTCGATGAGCTCCTCGGACAGGATGCCGCCACCACCGTGGCCCATCACGATGCGCTTGGTCTCCCGCAGGGGAAGCGGGCACACCCAGTCGGCCGGGTCGATGGCTGTCACGACATCCCGGGTCGCGTCGCTACTGGCCGCCGAATGCTCAGACACGGGCGGCCGTCAGATCTGTGACACCCAGCCTGCGGAACTGGTAGTACGCCGCACACGCGCCCTCACTGGAGACCATCGTGGCGCCCAGCGGACTGCGCGGCGTGCAGGTGGTGCCGAAGGCCGGGCACTCGTTGGGCTTCATCAGTCCCTGCAGCACTTCGCCGCTGTGACATTCGGCGGACTCCTGCACTTGCATGTGCCCTACGCCGAACTTCTTCTCCGCGTCGAATTCCGCGTAGCGGGGCGACAGCGTCCACCCCGACTTCGGAATCACGCCGATGCCGCGCCACGGTCGGTCGGTGACGACGAAGACGTCGTTGAGCGTCTGTTGGGCGACGACGTTGCCCGCCGCGCTCACCGCCCGCGGGTAGGCATTGCGCAGTTCGACTTTGCCGTCTTCGAGAAGATCGACGAGCTGGCGGACACCCTCCAGAAGGTCGAGTGGTTCGAAGCCCGACACCACGATCGGCACCCCGAACTTCTCGACGAGCGGACCGTATTCGGAGGTTCCCATCACGGTGCAGACGTGACCGGCCCCGAGGAACCCCTGCACGCGGTTGCTCGGCGAGGACAGGATGGCGGTCATCGCGGGCGGCACCAGCACGTGCGAAACCAGCAGGTAGAAGTTCTTCAGACCCAGACGTTGGGCGTGCACGACCGACATGGCGTTGGCCGGTGCGGTGGTTTCGAAGCCGACCCCGAAGAAGACGACGTCCTTGTCGGGGTTGTCGGCGGCGATCTGGGTGGCGTCCAGTGGGGAGTAGACGATGCGGACGTCACCCCCGCGGGCGCGCACGCTGAACAGATCCTGCGTGCTGCCGGGGACGCGGAGCATGTCACCGAACGAGCAGAAGATGACGTTTTCACGCGCCGCGATCTCCAGCGCCCGGTCGATCATCTCCAGCGGCGTGACGCAGACCGGGCAGCCGGGACCGTGAATGAACTCGACGGCATCGCCCAACAACTGGTCGATCCCGTTGCGGATGATCGAATGCGTCTGACCGCCACAAACTTCCATGATGGTCCAGGTGCGGGTGGCTCGGCGTTTGATCTGGTCGACGAGCACGCGCGCGGCGACGGGATCGCGGAATTCATCGAGGTACTTCATGCTGGCTCCCGGTGTTCAGTCGTGCCTGAAGGCTGGACGCCAGCGAGTTCCTCTTCGAGGATGCCGAGGTCGACGAACGTCTTCAGGGTGTGGTTGGCGGATTCCTCGTCGAGTCGGTTCAACGCGAAACCGGCATGGACGATCGTGTATTCACCGATCTGCAGGTCGGGCAGGTAGGCCAGGCAGACCTTCTTGGTGGTGCCACCGAAGTCGACGGTGGCCATTCTGGTGCCCGACTCGTCCCAGATCTTGGTTACCTTGCCGGGGATTCCAAGGCACATACTCCACTTCCTTCTTCTCTCGACAATCGGTGGTTGGCGGCCGCGACCACGGCCTGACCAAGGGCGAGGCCGCCGTCGTTGCACGGCACGACGCGGTGGGTGAGCACTTCGAAACCACGGTCCTGCAGACGATTTCGAATGCCTGCGAGGAGGAGCCCATTGGCGAAGACGCCGCCGGTCAGACCGATCGTGGGAATCGCCGTGGCCAGCGCGCATTCGGCGGCGACCCGGACGGTGGCGCTGATCACGGCGTCGTGGAACGCCGCGGCGAGCGTGGCGGTCGCCACTCCCCCGCGGATCCCGTCGACCAGACCGATGATGACCGGTGTCGGATCCAGCACGCCGCCGCGCACGTCGAAGTCGACGGATGCCGCTCCTGGTCTGCCGACCCTGGCCAGGTGCTCGAGTTCGATCGCGGCCTGCCCCTCGTAGGTGACCTCCTGGCAGACGCCCAAGAGGCTGGACACCGCGTCGAACAGCCGGCCCATGCTGGTGGTCGGGATGCAGCCGATGCCGCGCGGAATCTGTTGGGCCAGGACGTGTCGACCATCCGCCCCGACGTGGGCGACTGGAGGCAGATCGGTGTCCCAGCTGACGCCTGCCCTGACCATCAGGTCGAGCGCGATGCGTGCGGGCTGCCGCGCCGCTCCATCTCCACCAGGAAGGGCGAAGGGCTTGAGGTGCCCCACCCGAGTGAACCGGGACGGCTCGACGACCGCGAGAAGTTCACCGCCCCAAATGGTTCCGTCGGTCCCGTAGCCGGTGCCGTCGTAGGCCACGGCGAGAATCGGGCTGTCGAGGCGACCATGCTCGGCCAGCAACGACACGGCGTGCGCGTGGTGGTGCTGCACCCGAAGCATCGATTGGCCCCGCCGCTGCGCCCAGCGGGTGGTCGCGTATCCGGGGTGCATGTCGCAGGCGATCAGTCCGGGCCGTTGGTCGGTCATGTGGCCCAGGTGGTCGAGTGCCCCAGAGAAGCAGGACTGGGTCCGTGGGTCGGCCATGTCGCCGAGGTGAGATGACATGTGCGCGTGCCCGTCGGGCGCCATCAGGCAGAAGGTGGTCTTGAGATCACCGCCTGTCGCCAGTATCACCGGAACCGCGTCGACGGCGCCCTCGGACCGAGGAACCGACACCGGCAGTGGCGCGTAGCCCCGTGATCGGCGCAGCGGCAGCGTCGCCCCCTGATCGTCGACGGTGAGCACCGAGTCCTCGCAGGGGACGTGGATCGGCCGGTCGTGGGTGAGGACCCCGTCGGCGAGTCCTTCGATCCACCTCAGATCGTCATCGCGGAAGACGATCGGCGACCCTCCGGCGTTGGCCGACGTCATCACCAATGCGGCCGGTCCCAGCCGCTCGAACAGCAGATGGTGGATTGGCGAATAGGCCAGCATCACCCCGACGTCCAGCAAGCCGGGTGCGACGAGCGCGCAGAGCGCTCCGCGCGTACCGGGCACCAGGACGATCGGCGCCGCGGTCGACGTCAGCATCGCCGCGGCGGCGGCCGAGATCTCGGCGATTCGACGGACCGCAGGCAGATCGGGGGCCATCACTGCGAAGGGCTTGGCGGGCCGCGACTTGCGCCGCCTCAGTTCGGCGACCGCGTCGGTGCGCTCCGCGCGGCACGCGAGGTGGTAGCCGCCGATGCCCTTCACCGCGACGATTCCGCCCGCTTCGATGACGGCGGCGGCCGCCGCGATCGGATCCTCACAGGTGCCGGGCCCAGCCCACCTCAACGTCGGTCCGCAGTCCGGGCAGGCGATGGTCTGCGCGTGAAACCGACGATTCCTGGGATCGCAGTACTCGGCGGCACACCGTGCGCACATGGGGAAGCCCGCCATCGTCGTGGCCGGCCGGTCGTACGGAAGGTCGGTGATCACCGTGTAGCGCGGCCCGCAGTTGGTGCACGTGATGAACGGGTGACGGTATCGGCGGTCGGTGGGGTCGCTCATCTCCCGCAGACAATCGGCGCAGATCGCGATGTCGGGCGGCACGAGTGTGCGCGTACCACCGCTGGACTTGCTCTCGACGATGCGGAACTCGCGGTCTGCCTTCAGCGCGACGGCGGTCACCCGGATGGCGTCGATACGCGCCATCGGCGGTGGCGCGTCCCGAAGGTCGGCAACAGCCGCGTCGACATCCGCGGCAGCGCCCTCGAATTCGCAATGAACCGACCCGGCGTCGTTGTACACAAAACCGGTGACGCCGCAGGCGTCGGCAATGCGCGCGACAGCGGGACGGAACCCGACACCTTGAACGACCCCAGTGATGTCGAGCCTCGCCCGCACCTTCATGACGGGCGCATGCCGAGCACGCTTCATGGACCTCCCGAGCAGGCCGAACCAGTCGTGTCGATGGCTGTGGACACGGCCTGGTCAATTCAGGCTAGACCCGCTCGGCTGTGACGACAATCACAATCAACCAATGAGTTCGGTCATCCGTCTTCCCGTCGGTTCCGCACTCGCCACGTTCGAGCGAGGAATAGGGTGCCCAACATCGACGACGAATTCGGACCGACGGTGACCCACCGTGCATGAGCTGTCACTGTGCCAAGCCATCGCCGGCGTCGTGAAGACCCACGCCGCCGGACGACGAGTGGAGCTCGTCCGGGTCCAGGTCGGTGCGCTACGCCAAGTGGTGCCCGACGCGTTGTCGTTCTCCTGGACCCTGCTGCGCGACTTCGAGGGGTTGCAGGACGCGGAGCTCGAACTGGAATTCATCGCCGCTGAAGTGGCGTGCCGATCGTGCGGGGCCCAAACCGAGATCGCCTCCCGGTACTCGGTCGCGTGCCCGGGGTGCGGCAGCGTGGACGTCGAGGTCGTCCACGGCGACGAGTTCCTGGTCACGTCCATGGAAGTGGGCGATGCCGCGGTCGTCGAGTCGTCGAAGGGTGCCCAGCATGGGTAGGTTCCACCGCCACGATGACGGCACCGCGCACAGCCACGAGCATGACCACGAACACGACCACGGGGACCACAGCGGATACGACACCGGATCCCAACGCGTCGACGTGCTCGAGTCGATCTTCGCGGAGAATGACGTCAGGGCCGACTACAACCGCGCCGCCTTCGAGAGCAACGGTGTCCGTGCGCTGAACCTGATGAGCTCACCGGGTTCGGGCAAGACGACGGTGCTCGCCGCGACACTGGACGAACTCCGCGGCGAGATCGCAGTCGGTGTCATCGAAGGTGACATCGCCACCGACCTCGACGCCGCGAAGCTCGCCGGCCGTGGTGCTCAGGTGTCACTTCTGAACACCAGCAACGGCTTTGGCGGGGAATGCCACCTCGACGCCCCGATGGTGAACCGCGCACTGGCCGGACTCGATCTGGCCGACCTGGACCTCGTCATCGTCGAAAACGTCGGAAATCTGGTGTGCCCCGCGGAGTTCGACGTCGGCGAGCACGCCAAGGTGATGGTCTACTCGATCACCGAAGGCGAGGACAAGCCGCTGAAATACCCGGTGATGTTCCGTTCGGTGGACGTGGTGTTGCTCAACAAGATCGACCTGGAACCGCACCTCGATGCCGACGTCGCGACGTACGTCGACCACGTGCACCAGGTCAACCCTCAGGCCCTGGTGCTGCCAGTGAGCGCACGGACGGGCGAGAACATGGCGGCGTGGTACACCTGGCTCCGCGAGTTCGCCCACCCGACCACGTGAGCATCACTGAGGGAGTGCGGCCCTGGCCTTGAGGGCCAGCCACAGCTCCATCCGGTCGTCCCCGTCGTCGAGGCGTCTCCCGGTCAATGCGGCGATCCGGTCAATCCGGTTCCGGACGGTGTTGCGGTGCAACGAGAGTCGATGCGCGGCCGGATCCCACGCCCCGTTGGCACGCAGCCACTGATCCAGCGTCCGAAGCAGCTCCAGTCGGTCGCGGGGATCGAGATGGTCCAGCGGGGCGAGCACCGCGTCGGCGAAGCCTCGCACCACCTGCGGCGTGCCAAGGGACAACAACAGCGACACCGTCTCCCCCTCGCTCGCGGTGACGATCCGACCGAGGTGCTCACTGATCGGAAGCAGTGAATGGGCTTGCATCGCCGAGACCGCCAACGCCTCAGGGGCAGCCGGAGCGCCGATGCCCGCAGGCAGGCCCGGCGCATGCGTCACCAGGATGTCCATCAGCGCCGTCGGATCGGAGTGGGCGATCTCCACCATCCCGCCGTGCACCCGCACCAGCGCCCCGTCCAGACCGAGATGCAGTCGAAATGCGAGTGAGTCCACGTCCTCGGAGGCGACCACCGCCACCTGGTAGTGCTCTCCCGTCAGCCCGACGCTTGCTGCGAGGTGTTGCGCGCGTTCGTGTTTGATGCCGGGTCGCAGCAGCTGCGCGAAGACTTGGCCGCGGCGTCGCCGCTCGGGCTGATCGGACAGGTTGCGCCGCTCGATGTCCAAGGCGATCAGGGACACCAGCACGGTCGACGAGTTGCGAGACGTCACGTTCATGTCGGCACCCAGCACCACGTACGCGAGCGGGATCTCCGCCCCGACGGTGTGCACCTCGAAGTCGCCGACCATCGACCACCCGGCGCCCGCCGCTCTGGGATGAAATGGGATCTGACACGCCTGCTCGACGACCTCGGCTGCCGTGCCCGATGTGGCTGCCATCAGCCGGCCGCTGCTGTCACAGACCACGCACGGGGTTTCGCTGGATTCCGACCAGGCCGAAAGCAGCGCCTGCATGGGTGCCGCGCTGGTCGCGACGGCAGTGAGCCGGCGGTTGATCTCCATCGCGGTCTGCAGGTCTCGGCGCTCCTGCCTGGCGATGGTCTCGAAGACCCACTCGGTGACGGCGATGAACGGCGTTTCGTCGGGCACCATCAGGAGCGGCACCCCGACCGCTTCCGCAGCGTCGCGCAGCACGGGCGGGCAGTCCTGATACGGCAACCCGTGACCGAGGCCCAGCGCGACCCCTGCCACCCCGGCCGCGGCGCATTCGGACAGATACGCACGGCACTCGGCGGACTTCATCGGCAACAGCAGCCCGACCGTCATGAGTAGTTCGCCGCCGTGCAACCAGTCCCCCGGTGACGTCAACTCCGATACGTGGGCAGAGGTGACTTCCCGATCGAGCCCGCCGTCACCCGCGACCAGCTGCAGATTCAGCGAGCGATCCGCGACGAGGTCGCCGAGCCTGATCACCGCTCACCAGCGTGAATGTACATTTCGGCCAATCTTAGTGGACATATTGAACAATTCGGCCATAGTGCCTGGTCGCGCTTCAGCGCATGGTGATACGCAACACACCTCGCTTCATCGCGACACCTCACCTGCCCCACAGGAGCTCCCATGTCATCGACCACACCCGTGGCCGCCGAAGGCCGTGGCGCCTCGAAGATCGAGACGAGGTCCATCGACTACGTTCCCGACCAGGAGCGCCACGGAAAGGTGTCGCACCAGGGTCCGTTCTGGTTCGTCGGCAACTTCCAGCCGTTCACCCTCGCCCTCGGCTTCGTCGGTCCCAGCCTCGGCCTGTCGCTGTGGTGGACGATCGTCGCGGGCATTGCCGGCATCGCGTTCGGCACCCTGTTCATGGCATTTCACGCCACCCAGGGGCCGGTGCTCGGCCTCCCCCAGATGATCCAGTCCAGGGCCCAGTTCGGGTACCGCGGCGTGCTGCTCCCCCTGATCGGCACGTTGTTCACCTTCGTCGGCTTCAACGTCGTCGACGTCGTGATCATCAAATCCGGTCTCCAGTCGATCTTCGGCTGGAACCCCGTGGTGGTGGCGGTCGTCATCACGGTCATCGCGGCCCTCGTCGCGATCTTCGGACACGACCTGCTGCACAAGACGTTCCGTGTGCTGTTCTGGATCTCGCTGCCACTGTGGATCGTCCTGACCTGCGGCGTGTTGTTCGGCGGTGTGACGGGAACAGCTTCGGCGCCAAGCGGTTTCACGTTCGTCGCATTCCTGGTGCAGTTCAGTGTCGCGGCGTCGTACAACATCACCTATGCGCCGTACGTCTCGGACTACAGCCGTTACCTGCCAAGGGACACCAAGCCGTCCGCCATCATCGCGTCGGTCTTCCTCGGCGCCTCGGCATCGCCCGCCTGGTTGATCCCGCTGGGCGCCTGGATGGCCACCTACCTCGGCGCCAGCGATGCCCTGGCAGGCATCAATCAGACTGGCAACGACACCTTCTCGTATCTGGGAAGCGTGCTGGCTGTCGTGTCGACACTGGTGCTTGTCGCGACGATGGGCCTCAACGCCTACAGCGGCATGCTCACCGTGGTGACGGGCCTCGACTCACTGAAGTCGGTCAAGCCGACGCGCAACCTGCGCGTGGTGACCATCGTGGTGTTGGCGGTCGCTTGGCTGGTGATGAGCCTGCTGCTGTCGAACGCGACCACGGCGCTCAACACCACGCTGCTCATCATGCTGTACCTGCTGGCACCGTGGACCGCGGTGAACCTGACCGATTACTTCTTCGTCCGTCGCGGTCACTACGCAATCGCAGATCTGTTCACCCCCAGCGGAATCTACGGTGCCTGGTCGTGGCGCGGGCTGCTCGCCTTCTCGGCGGGCGTCCTTGCCGAGATCCCGTTCGTCGACCTGCCCTTCTTCGTCGGGCCTGCCGCCGAGGCGCTCGGTGAGGTCGACATCGCCTTCATGGTGGGTCTGTTGGTGTCGGGCGCGGTCTACATCGCGGTCACCAGATCGTTGGACGTGTCACGCGAACTCGCGTTCATCGACGCCAATCCCGCGGTCGCCGACCCCGGCAGCACGCAGGACATCGTCGAGGCCATTGCCAAAGAGGAGAACCGATGAGCGACCGCACCATCGTCGGACCACCCGACGCCAGCCGCTTCCCGCGGTATACGGACCCGGCGACGTTCGCCCGACTGCCCCGCATCGATCAGGTCACCGATGCCGACGTTTGCATCGTCGGCATCCCCTTCGACAGCGGAGTGTCGTACCGGCCTGGCGCGCGCTTCGGGCCAGGGCACGTACGTGCGGCGTCAAAACTGTTGCGGCCGTACAACCCCGCGATGGACGTCTCGCCGTTCGCTTCACAGCAGGTCGCCGACTGCGGAGACATCGCGGTCAACCCCTTCGACATCGAGGCGGCGATCACCACCATCGACTCGTCGATCACCGACCTGCGCAAGGATGGCTCGACCGTGCTCACGATCGGTGGCGACCACACCATCGCGCTGCCGATCCTGCGGTCACTGGCCCGCGATCACGGCCCCATCGCCGTGCTGCACTTCGACGCCCATCTCGATACCTGGGACACGTACTTCGGCGCGCCGTACACGCACGGCACGCCGTTCCGTCGGGCCAGCGAGGAGGGCCTGATCGACATGGAGCGCTCGCAGCACATCGGCATCCGCGGCCCGCTGTACGGCAAGCAGGACCTGGAGGACGACGCCGTGCTGGGGTTCCAGGTGATCCGTTCCGACGACTACGAAGTCGACGGCGTGAAGAGCATCGTCGAGCGCATGCGGGCCCGTCTGGACGGCGGCCCCGTTTACGTGTCGGTCGACATCGACGTACTCGATCCCGCCCACGCACCTGGCACCGGCACGCCCGAGGCAGGCGGCATGACGTCCCGTGAACTCCTGAACACGCTGCGCGGTCTGGTCGGGCTCAACGTCATCGGTGCCGACATCGTCGAGGTGGCCCCGGCCTACGACCATGCCGAGATCACCGGCATCGCGGCGGCGCACGTCGGCTACGAGCTGCTGTCGGTACTTGCCGCCAATCGCTGAAGCTCCGATTCGGTCTCGGCGAGCAGCGTCTTTGCCGTCTCCGCTGCGTCGGATGCCGACCGAACCGCCTCCTCCGCTT
>JAOPWT010000065.1 GCA_025965555.1 Mycobacterium sp. | reverse complement strand
CCGAACGACTGGATCGTGATCAGGAGTTGGCCGATGCCTACCGTCGCGCCCACGAGTCGTTCCTTGCCGAACGCGATGCCGTCGAGTCGCTGGGGACGACGTTCTCCGGTGGCGGCATGCCCGATCGCGTCAAGTGTCTGCACGTGGTGATCGCGCATTCGCTGGCCAAGGGGCCCGGGGTGAATCCGTTCGGCGACGAGGCGTTGGCCGTACTGGCCGTCGAGCCGGCGATGGCCGGAATCTTGGATCGAGAGGTGTGGGCCGGTGACTAGGGTCGCTGCGATCGACTGCGGTACCAATTCCATCCGGCTGTTGATCGCCGACGTCAGGTCCGACGGGCGCCTGAGCGACGTCCATCGCGAGATGCGCATCGTGCGACTCGGTGAGGGCGTCGATGCGACGGGGAGTTTCGGTGCGCCCGCCCTGGCGCGTACCCGCGCGGCCCTCGAGGACTACGCCGCGCTGCTTCGGGAGCATTCGGTGCCGACGGTGCGGATGGTCGCGACGTCGGCGGCCCGCGACGCGGCCAACCGCGACGAGTTCTTCGCCATGACGGCCGACGTCTTGGGCGCCGTGGTGCCGGGCGCCGTCGCGGAGGTCATCACCGGCACCGAGGAGGCCGAGTTGTCGTTCCGCGGCGCCGTCGGCGAACTCGATTCTGCTGCAGCACCGTTCGTCGTCGTCGATCTGGGCGGCGGCTCCACGGAGGTGGTCCTCGGCAGCTCGGCCGACGTCGACGGAGCCGCCCCGGCGGCGAGCATCGGCCCCGCGAGTTACTCCGCGAACATCGGCTGCGTGCGGCTCACCGAGCGGTGCCTGAAGTCCGACCCGCCCACCGCGGCCGAGATCGCCGATGCGCGCGCCGTCGTGCGGGACGGACTCGCGGCGGCGTTCGCGGCGGTGCCCGTCGAGCGGGCGCGGACGTGGGTCGGCGTCGCGGGCACCATGACCACGTTGTCGGCACTGGCCATGAACCTGGCTTCCTACGATTCCGAGGTCATTCATCTGTCGCGGGTCGGGTTCGACGATCTGCTGAAGGTCTGCGAGGGCCTGTTGGCGATGAGCCGTCGTCAACGCGCTGCCCTTGGCCCCATGCACGAGGGCCGGGTCGACGTGATCGGTGGCGGAGCCATCGTCGTCGAGGAATTGGCGCGTGAACTCGGCGAGCGGGCCGGGATCGACGAGCTGGTGGTCAGCGAGCACGACATCCTCGACGGCATAGCTCTGTCGATAGCTCGCTCGATTGCCTGGCGCAGGTTTTGAACCCAACGGGGCCGGGTAAAAACCGTCCGTGCCCGAGCAGAAGATGCGAAATGTCGACGACCCAGCCGCCGAGATCTTGGCGACCAGTGGACTGATCACGATGTTGGGTGCCGTCATGGCCGGGGTGATCGCGATAGTGACACTCGGCAGCGGCAGCGCAGCGATGGCCGGCATTCTCGGCGCCGTCGCGCTGATCAGCTTCGCGGCGAGCATGGTGTGCTTCGCCGCGGACAGCAGGCGTTCTGAGGGCGCCCCGCTACCGTTCCCGAGTTTATTGAGGACCGAGTCCGAAACGGCAGCGGAACTGTCAGCTGTGCGTTAGACGATTGCGTTAGACGATTGGGCCTCAGCGCCGCACGTTGCAGTTGGGCGGGTTGCCGCAATGATGCCCGCCGTCGCACGCGTTGCAGTGGCAATTACAGCCACCGGCTTTTGGATCTGGAACTCGCATGGCAGTCCACCTCTGCTGACTCGGTCGAATATCCATATATGACCACTTGACAATAGTTCGGATCATGCTGAGGCGGTACCGCTCCGAACAATGTCTCGGTCCGAAATCAGGACTTGAGGATCGGTGTCAGTGCCTCGAGGACCCCCGCGTCCTCGATGGTCGAAGGCACCGGCTCGTCGCGTCCGTCGGCGATGCCGCGCATCGTCTTGCGCAGGATCTTGCCCGACCGCGTCTTCGGTAGTGCCGAGACGACGTCGACCCGCTTGAAACTTGCTACCGCGCCGATGTTCTCGCGTACCGCCGAGACGAGTTCGTCCACCAGGCCGTCTGCGGATGCCCCCGACTTGAGGACGACGAACCCACGCGGCGCCTGGCCCTTGATGGCGTCGGCGACACCGATCACCGCGCATTCGGCGACGGCGGGATGGGTGGCGAGGACGCCTTCGATCGCGCCCGTCGACAGCCGGTGTCCGGCCACGTTGATGACGTCATCGGTGCGGCCCATGACGAACAGGTAGCCGTCCTCGTCGAGGTAGCCGCCGTCGCCGGACAGGTAGTAGCCGGGGAAGGCCGACAGGTACGACGCAACGTAGCGATCGTCGTCGCCCCACAGGGTCGGCAGCGTGCCGGGAGGCAGCGGGAGTTTGACGCAGATCGAACCCTCTTCGCCTGCGTCGCACTCCGTTCCGTCGGGTCGCAGGACGCGGACGTCGTAACCGGGCATCGGGACGGTCGCCGAACCGGGCTTGACCGACATCGCCTCGACGCCCATCGGCGCGGCCGCGATCGACCATCCGGTCTCGGTCTGCCACCAGTGGTCGATGACCGGGATGCCCAGCTTCTCGGTGGCCCAGTGGTAGGTGCCGGGGTCCAGCCGTTCGCCCGCCTGGAACAGGTACTGCAGTCGGGAGAGGTCGTAGCGCTGCAGGTGAGTGGCGTCCGGATCGTCCTTCTTGATGGCGCGCATGGCGGTCGGGGCCGAGAACAGTGCCTTCACACCGTGTTCGGCGGCGACCCGCCAGAACGCGCCCGCGTCGGGAGTGCCGACCGGCTTGCCCTCGTAGAGCACGGTGGTCGCGCCGAGCATCAGCGGACCGTAGACGATGTAGGAGTGGCCGACCACCCAACCGACATCCGAAGCGGCCCAGTACACGTCGCCAGGATCGGTGTCGTAGATGTGGCGCATCGTCCACATCAGCGCGACGGCGTGGCCACCGTTGTCGCGGACGATGCCCTTGGGCTTGCCGGTGGTGCCCGAGGTGTAGAGCACGTACAGCGGGTCGGTCGCGGCGACGGGAACCGGGTCGACGGGTTCCGCGTCCGCCATCGCGTCGGTCCACGAGACGTCGCGGCCCGGCTTGAGCTCGCACGGGCCCTGATCACGCTGGAGGATGACGCACTTCGGCGTCGCGTGCTCGGCGAGATCGAGCGCGGTGTCGACCATCGACTTGTAGTCGACGATGCGGGTGGGTTCGATGCCGCACGACGCCGACACGACGACAGCCGGGCGGGCGTCGTCGATGCGCGCGGCGAGTTCGTGCGCCGCGAACCCGCCGAACACCACCGAGTGCACGGCGCCGAGGCGCGCTGAGGCCAGCATCGCGATGACGGCCTCGGGCACCATCGGCATGTAAATGACGACGCGGTCGCCCTTCCCGACGCCGAGCGAGCGCAGCACGCCCGCAAAGCGCGAGGTCTCGTCGAGAAGTTGGCGGTAGGTGTAGGTGCGTTTGGTGTCGGTGAGCGGCGAGTCGTAGATCAGGGCGGCCTGATCTCCGCGGCCCCGTTCGACGTGGCGGTCGAGTGCGTTAGCGCAGGTGTTGAGCTCCCCGTCCGGGAACCACCGGTAGAACGGCGGATTGGCGTCGTCGAGGATGCGCTGCGGCGCGCGGGTCCACGTGACGGCTCCTGCTGCCTGCGCCCAGAACGCGCACGCGTCTTCGATACTGGCGTCGAACAATTCGCGATACCCGGGCATACCGGGAGCGTACTGGCATCCGCGGTCCAATAACCTGGAGATATGACTAGTCTCGTGCCGCCGATCGAGGGTGTCCGAAGGTCCTTCATCGAGGCTCGCGGGGTGCGGTTCCACGTCACCGAGTCGGGGCCGGAAGACGGTCGCCCGGTGCTTGCGCTGCACGGATGGCCGCAGCACCACTGGGTGTACCGCGATCTGCTCGCCGATCCGCCGCCGGGCCTGCGCATCATCGCCCCCGACCTTCCCGGCTATGGCTGGTCAGGGCCCGCGCCGCACAAGTGGGCCAAGGACGACGTCGCCGCCGACGTCCTCGCGCTGATGGACGCGATGGGCCTGGACCGCGTGTTACTCGTCGGACACGACTGGGGTGGCTTCGTGGCCTACCGGATGCTCCTCGCCGCGCCGGAGCGGTTCGACGGCTATCTGGTGATGAACATGGCGCACCCCTGGCAGACGCCGCGCACGATCCTCCCGCACTTCTGGCGGTTCCTGGCCTACCAGCCGTTCGTGGCCTCGATCGGGATGTTCCTGCAGATGCGCACGCCCTACCTCGAACGTGTCGTCTTCGCGTTCGGCCCCAAGGCGCACCGGGTGAACGCCGCGTCGGCGAAGGTCTATGCCGACCGGTTTCGCGATCCAGTGGTCGCGCGGTCGGCCACCGACACCTACCGCACCTTCCTGTTGCGCGAGTTGCCATCCGGGGCAAGAGAGCCCGAGGTACGTCGAGCGACGGTGCCCATCAGGGCGCTGTTCGGCATGGCCGACTTCGCGGTGCATCCCTCACTCGCCGATCCGGCGACGGCCAACGCCGACGACTACACCTTCGAGCCGGTGGACTCCGGTCACTTCGTCATCGACGAGCGTCCAGACCTGGTGCGAGCCAAGCTGATTGCGCTGGCAGCGGAGACGGGCTAGGAGTTCGGCGTCGAGTGTGGGCGCTATGGCGGGCGGCGGGCCGGCTTTCCGCCATAGCACTCACGGTCGGCGTCGGCTCGGTGTGAGAATCACCTGATGAGCGACGACTGGCGCAACATCAACCTGGCCAACTGGGAGTCGCGGGTGCCGATGCACACCGGGCCCGACGGGTACGACCTCGCCGGTTTCGACGACCCGAGTCACCTGTCGGCGGTGGTCCGCTACGACCTGCCGCGGCTGGGGCGCCTCGACGGGCTCGACGTCGTGCACCTGCAGTGCCACATCGGTACCGACACGGTGTCGTTGGCCCGCCTCGGTGCGAAGTCCGTCAGCGGGCTGGACTTCTCTCCCGCCGCGGTGGAGGCGGCGCGTGCGCTCGCCGCCCGTGCCGGTGCCGACGTCACGTTCGTCGAGGCTGACGTCCACGACGCGGTGGATGCGCTCGGCGCAAGCTGCGCCGACGTCGTCTACACGGGGATCGGCGCGCTGTGCTGGCTGCCGGACATTCGCCGGTGGGCGGGCATCGTCGCCGCACTGCTACGACCTGGTGGGCGGCTGTTCATCCGGGAGGGCCACCCGGTGCTGTGGGCGATGAGCGATCCACGTCCCGACGGACTGCTGGTGATCGAGTACCCCTACTTCGAAACGGGCGGAACGCTTTTCGTCGAGCACGACAGCTACGCGGGATCGGGCCACGTCGCGTCCCCCGAGTCCATCGTCTTCAACCACGGCCTCGGTGAGATCTTCTCCGCGCTGCTCGACGCGGGGCTCATGATCACCGGGTTCGAAGAGCATCGCGAGCTGTCGTGGAACTTCTTCGGAGAGGCGATGGCGGCGAGCCCGGACTTCGAGGATGAGTTCGTCCTGGTTGAGGGGAGTGACCGGATGCCGATGACCTACACGCTGCAGGCGGTCAAGGCGAAGTACTAGACGAGTGGTCCGGGCGGATCCAGTCCCCCCCTTCTGGACCCGCCCGAAGTCAATCGGGGCTACGAACCAGGGTCTGGAGTCCGCGGTACCACTCGAAGATATAGAAACACGTCTGTTCATCGATGGCAAACACAAATGCACCGCCGTGCCTACACTGTGGACCCAGGAAAAGCATTCGCGTCTACCCGCGGCCGAGGCATGAACGTCAGCAACCAACTCAGACCAGGGCGGCACCAGCTGAGCCGCGACGAGGTCCAAACCCATCAGCGCGACCGGATCTTCCTCGCGCTGGAGACCGTGATGCCGGCAAAGGGCTATGCCGAGACGAGCGTGGCCGACATCATCAAGAGCGCCGGGGTGTCGCGCCAGACCTTCTACCAACTGTTCGACTCCAAACAGGACTGCTTCCTTGCGGGCTACGGACGTCGGCAAGGGTCGGTGATCGGCGCGATCTTCGAAACGCCTGCGACGAACTCTCCGATGGAACGGTTCGCCGCGCTGCTTCGCACCTATCTCACCGTGATGGCCAGGGACCCGGCACTGTCGCGGCTCTATCTGATCGGCGTGTACGCCGCAGGCCCGGAGGCGGTCGCCAAGCGTCTGGGGATGCAGCAGCAGTTCGTCCAAGGCATCGCGACGGTGTTCGACGCCAGGTCGGAGCAGGACCGCTTCGTCTGTCGGGCGCTCGTCGCGGCGATCTCGACGTTGGTGACCAACGCCCTGCTCGACGACGATCCGCAGGCCGTGCTCAATCTGCACCAACCGCTCGTCCACGTCGCCAGCCAGATGATGGCGGTCGAGTAGCCGGGTATCACTGCGCGAAGCGGTAACCCATGCCGGTCTCGGTGAGCAGGTGACGTGGATGCGACGGGTCGTCCTCCAGCTTTCTGCGCAGTTGGGCCAGGTACACCCGCAGGTAGTGGGTTTCCTTGGCGTAGGCGGGGCCCCACACCTCCTTGAGCAGCTCGTCGC
>JAOPWT010000035.1 GCA_025965555.1 Mycobacterium sp. | reverse complement strand
CAGCGCGGGTGCTGCAGCGTCGGGTCGGACGGGATGTCGCCGGCACCACCCTCGACCGCGACACCCCCGGAGCCGAGCTGGTCGGGTGCGGCCCGTTCCTTGGCGCGTGTCCCGCCGCGGCCACCCGGCTGCGTCGACTCGTAGTGCCACGTCGATGGGTCGTACGACGCGGTGGCGTCGTCGTACCCGCTGAACAGACCGTCGAGGTCCTCTGCATCCTGGAACCGCTCGTCGACGAGGAACGACGCGTTGGTGTACGCGATGACGTACTCCCGGAAGTCCAGCTCGTTGGACAAAATGTAGTTGATCACCGCGCCGAGGAACGCGATGTCACTGCCCGCGCGCAGCGACACGTACTGGTCGGCCAGCGCGCTGGTGCGGGTGAACCGCGGATCGACGTGGAATACCTGCGTGCCGCGGGCCTTGGCCTCCATCACCCACTGGAACCCGACCGGATGGGCCTCGGCCATGTTCGAGCCCATGATGATGATGAAGTCGGAGTTGACGAGATCCTGCTGGTTGTCCGTCGCCCCGCCGCGACCGAAGGAGGCTCCCAGACCGGGAACCGTGGCGCTGTGTCAAATACGCGCCTGGTTCTCGATCTGTAGGGCGCCCAGCGCGGTGAAAAGCTTCTTGATCAGATAGTTCTCTTCGTTGTCCAGCGTCGCGCCGCCCAGGCTGGCGATGCCCATCGTGCGTCGCAGCGTGTTGCGGTCGGCGTCGAACTGCTGCCAACCCTTCTCGCGGGCGTCGAGGACGCGGTCGGCGACCATGTCCATCGCCGTGTCGAGGTCGAGGTCCTGCCACTCGGTGGCGTACGGCGGACGGTAGCGGATCTTGGTCAGACGCTGCGGCCCGGTGACCAGCTGCTTGCTCGCAGAACCCTTGGGACACAACCGGCCTCGCGAGATGGGGCTGTCCGGGTTGCCCTCGATCTGGACGACCTTCTCGTCCTTGACGTACACCTTCTGCGCGCAACCAACGGCGCAGAACGGGCACACCGAGTGCGCGACGTAATCGGCCTCGGCGGTCCGCGGCGTCAAGGTCAACGAGCGCTTCGACTGGGCGGCCCTGCCGCGCCCTAGGCGGTCGTCGCCGGTGAGCTGCCGATAGACCGGCCACGACTCGAACAGCTTCCTGATGTCCATCGGCTCCTCCTCGCGTGCGAGCGGTGGGTACCCATGACGTATCGATCAAACACCCGCCGACCCGACATTGCTATCGTGCTCGCGTGCCTCAAATGGATCGCCGCACCCTGATGATGATGACCGGAGTCGCCGCGCTGGGTGCCGCCCTGCCCGGTCCGCTGGCGAACGCCGCGCCGCTGCGGCCGTCTCCGCCGATGGAGCCGCCCAATGCGGCGGTGATCAACTATCTGTTCCAGGACGAGTTCGGGGGCCCTCCCGGAACCGGACCCGATCCGTCGAAGTGGTTCGTGCAGAACTTCGACGACGTGGTGGACCCGCCGCTGGCGGGGCACTACCGCGACGATCGCCGCAACGTGTTCATCGACGGCAACTCGAACCTCGTCCTGTGCGCCACCCAGGAAGGCGGCGAGTACTTCAGCGGCAAGGTCCTCAGCAACTTCCGTGGGCAGATCGGCACGACGTGGGAAGCACGCATCAAGTTCGAGAGCATGTTCCCCGGTCTGTGGCCCGCGTACTGGTTGGTGAACCAGGACCCGCTGCCCGACGGTGAGATCGACATCGTGGAGTACTACGGCAACGGTCTCTGGGCGCCGGGGACCACCGTGCACGCCGCCTCGAACGGCAAGACGTGGGAGGGCAAGTCGATTCCCGAGCTGGTCGACAACGGCTGGCACACCTGGCGCGTGCACTGGGGCGAGGAAGGCTTCGAGTTCTGGCGGGACTACGTCGACGGCGCCAAGCCCTACTTCACCGTGGGCAACACCCCGATACCGGTGCACGGCAACACCGACGACAAGCGCTGGCCGTTCGGCATTCCGGGGTACTGGATGCAGGCGGTCCTTAACCTCGCGGTAGGCGGCACGGGTGGCGGCGATCCCACCGGTGCTCCCTACCCCTCCACGATGCTGATCGACTGGGTTCGCGTCTGGTAACCCGGTGGCCGCTGAGGTGGCCCGCAGCGCTGGACCCGCTGCCCGTCGCGGTGTTCGCCGCCGCGGTCAGCCTCGCTGGCGCCGCTCGTCCGTCGTTCTGGTACGACGAGGCGGCGACGGTGTCCGCGTCATACAGCCGGTCTCTGGCCCAGCTGTGGCAGATGCTCGGCGACGTCGACGCCGTCCACGGGCTGTACTACTTGCTGATGCACGGGTGGTTCGAGATCTTCCCGCCCACCGAGTTCTGGTCCCGCGTGCCCAGCGGCCTCGCCGTCGGCGGCGCCGCGGCGGGCGTGGTGGTGCTGGGCGGGCTATTGTCCTCGCGCACGGTCGGGGTGACGGCGGGCGTCGTCTGCGCCATCCTGCCGCGCACGACGTGGGCGGGGATCGAGGCCCGGCCGTACGCGCTGTCGATGATGCTCGCCGTGTGGCTGACCGTGCTGGTGGCCTGGGCGGCGCGACGGGCCTGGTCGCGGGCGTGGGTGGCGTACGGTGCGCTGTTGGCGGTGTCGATCGTGTTCGACGTGTACCTGGCGCTGCTGTCGTTGGTGCACCTCGTCCTTCTGCTCGCATTCCGGCGCAGGCGTGCGGTGGTGGCGCCGTTCGCGATCGCCTCGGCGGTGGTCCTCGGCGCAGCGGCGCCGTTCGTGGCGGTCAGCGCCCGGCAGATCCACCAGGTCGCCTGGATCACGCCAATCGGTCGCCGGACCGTCGAAGACGTTGCGGTGCAACAGTATTTCGAGCGGGTCCCCATCTTCGCGGTGCTGGCGATCGTGATCGTCGCCGCCGCGGTCGTGGCGTGGCTGCGCGGGATCCGGATGCTGCGCGCCGGCGACCGGGAGGCGCTGGTGTTGGCGCTTGCCTGGATCGCGATCCCGACCGCTTCGATCGTGGCGTGGTCGGTGGTCACCGAACCCCTCTACACGCCGCGCTACCTGTGCTTCACCGCGCCCGCAGTCGCCCTGCTGCTCGGGGTGTGCATCGCCGCACTGGCCAAGCGGGCATGGGTCGCTGTCGCGGTGATCGCGGTGTTCGCCGTCGTGGCCGCGCGCAACTACCTTGCCGTGCAACGCGGTCCGTATGCCAAGTACGGAATGGATTACAGCCAGGTCGCCGACCTGATCTCCACGAACGCCGCGCCAGGAGACTGTCTGTT
>JAOPWT010000020.1 GCA_025965555.1 Mycobacterium sp. | reverse complement strand
CAGCGCGGCCGAGCCGCCGCGCTACCCGGCTCCGCCGCATCCCGGCGCCATCGAGGACAACCTCACCGAGGAGGACCTCGAACTCGACACGCTGATCCCCGACTCGCCGAACCAGCCGTACGACATGCACGAGGTCATCACCCGCATCCTCGACGACGACGAGTTCCTCGAGGTGCAGGCGGGCTACGCGGGCAACATCGTCGTCGGGTTCGGCCGGGTCGACGGTCGCACCGTCGGCATCGTCGCCAATCAGCCCACCCAGTTCGCCGGCTGCCTCGACATCAACGCCTCGGAGAAGGCCGCTCGCTTCGTGCGGACCTGCGACTGCTTCAACATCCCGATCATCATGCTGGTGGACGTGCCTGGCTTCCTGCCTGGCACCGACCAGGAGTACAACGGCATCATTCGCCGCGGCGCCAAGCTGCTGTACGCCTACGGCGAGGCCACCGTCGCGAAGATCACCGTCATCACCCGCAAGGCCTACGGCGGCGCGTACTGCGTGATGGGGTCCAAGGACATGGGCTGCGACGTCAACGTCGCCTGGCCCACCGCGCAGATCGCCGTGATGGGCGCCTCGGGTGCCGTCGGCTTCGTCTATCGCAGCCAGCTCAAGGAAGCGGCCGCCGAGGGCGCCGACGTCGACGCCCTCCGCCTGAAGCTCCAGCAGGACTACGAGGACACCTTGGTCAATCCGTATGTGGCCGCCGAGCGGGGCTACGTCGACGCGGTGATCCCGCCGTCGCACACCCGCGGTTACATCTCGGCCGCGCTGCGTCTGCTGGAGCGCAAGATCGTGCAACTGCCGCCCAAGAAGCACGGCAACATCCCGCTGTAAGCCTTTTCCGCCCCCGACGAACGGACTAGCCGTGTCACAAGACGTCGACATCACCGAGGTCTCGGATCCTCAAGCCATGACCATCGATGCGCCTGCCGACTCGTCGGTACCGGAAATCAAGATCCTCAAGGGCAATCCCAGCGACGAGGATCTGGCGGCGCTGGTGACCGTGCTTGCCGGAGGTGGCGGCGGCACCGCGGAGCGTGGCCCGCAGGAGCTCAACTTGTGGGGCCATCCGGTGGACAAGCTGCGCTATTCGGTCGTCAGCTGGCAGCGGGTGACTCAGTTGGAACGCACGCACGTTCGGCGCTGATGAGCGCTTGCGCGAAGAAAATGAGCCTGATGAGCGCTTGCGCGAAGAAAATGAGCCTGATGAGCGCTTGCCTGAAGAACATTCCGCGTTGATGAGCGCTTGCGCGAAGAACATTCCGCGTTGATGAGCGCTTGCGCGAAGAACATTCCGCGCTGATGAGGCGCTCGCACCGAGAAGATGAGCCGTGACGCGAGTGATCCTCGCGTCGGCATCTCCTGGCCGGCGCAAGGTTCTGCGAGGGGCTGGCCTCGACCCGCTCGTCATCGTGTCCGGCGTCGACGAGGATGCGATCACGGCCGCGTTGCCAGCGGAGTCCGACCCGGGTGAGGTGACGACGGCGCTGGCGGTCGCCAAGGCGCAGGCTGTCACGAAGGTTCTCGAAGACGCGGTGCGCGCCGATTGCGTTGTCATCGGCTGTGATTCGATGCTGTACCGCGACGGCCGGCTGTGGGGCAAGCCGGCGACCGAGGCCGCCGCGATCGAGGGTTGGCGGGCGATGGCGGGTACCGCCGCCCAGCTGTACACCGGCCACTGCGTGATTCGCTTGCGCGACAATCAGATTCGGGCCACGGTCGCCGAGCACGCAGTGACGACCGTCCGCTTCGGCCATCCGTCGGAGGCAGACGTGCAGGCCTATGCCCGCAGCGGTGAACCCATCGCGGTGGCGGGCGGCTTCACCCTCGACGGCCTCGGAGGCTGGTTCGTCGACGGCGTCGACGGTGATCCGTCGGCGGTGATCGGCCTCGGCCTGCCGGTGACCCGTCACCTGTTCGAGCGGGTCGGCCTCACCCTTGCGGAGCTCTGGGCGGCGAACCCGGTCTCCGACTGACCCGGCGCGAGATGTTGGCACCAGGCAAACTATGTCGGATTTTTCGATCATGTTCTGTGTGCCCAATGGTGACGCTTCAACGGCGCCCCGAACCAGTGAGGTGGGCCAGCTCTAGCCGCTGCAACAGCGGAAATCGCGACTCGGCGTGACAGGATACCTTCACAAGGCATTATTTGCCATAATCCCAGCTACCCGAATGTTGGCAAACAGATGGAGCGACCTGTGGACATGACCTCGACGCCTCGGCGAGTGAAGCGATGAAGAAGGCGCTGATCACCGGTATCACCGGGCAGGACGGTTCCTACCTGGCCGAACTGTTGCTGGCCAAGGGTTACGAGGTGCATGGCCTGATCCGCCGTGCCTCTACGTTCAACACGGCGCGCATCGACCACCTCTACGTCGATCCGCACGAGTCGGGCGCCCGCTTCTTCCTGCACTACGGCGACCTGAGCGACGGAGCCCGACTGGTCACGCTGATGGCGACGATCAACCCGGACGAGGTATACAACCTGGCCGCCCAGTCGCACGTGCGGGTCAGCTTCGACGAACCCGAGCACACGCAGACACCACGGGGTCGGGCACCATCCGCCTACTCGAGGCGATCCGCATCGCCAACGTCGACTGCCGGTTCTACCACGCGTCCAGCTCCGAGATGTTCGGCGCGACGCCGCCACCGCAGAACGAGGACACGCCGTTCTACCCACGCTCCCCGTACGGTGCCGCCAAGGTGTACTCGTACTGGATCACCCGCAACTACCGCGAGGCCTACGG
>JAOPWT010000620.1 GCA_025965555.1 Mycobacterium sp. | reverse complement strand
GCGAAGCGTCAAAACATGTCAATGGGAGGACATTGAGTGCATGGCGATGGCTGCAGTTCCCGAATCCGTGCCCGAAGCGCGGGTGCTCGTTGTCGACGATGAAACCAACATCGTCGAGTTGCTCTCGGTGAGCTTGAAGTTCCAGGGCTTCGAGGTACACACCGCGTCGAGCGGGCCCGCCGCGCTGGACAAGGCGCGCGAGGTGCGACCCGACGCGGTCATTCTCGACGTGATGATGCCGGGGATGGACGGGTTCGGCGTGCTCCGCCGATTGCGCGCCGACGGCATCGACTCGCCCGCACTGTTCTTGACCGCCAGGGACTCCCTGCAGGACAAGATCGCCGGGCTGACCCTCGGCGGCGACGACTACGTCACGAAGCCGTTCAGCCTCGAGGAGGTGGTGGCGCGACTTCGCGTCATCCTGCGTCGCTCCGGCCGTGGCGTCGAAGAACCCCGCAGTGCGCGGCTGACGTTTGCCGACATCGAGCTCGACGAGGACACCCACGAGGTGTGGAAGGCCGGCGAACCCGTCTCGCTGTCGCCCACCGAGTTCACCCTCCTGCGGTACTTCATCATCAATGCGGGCACCGTGCTCTCCAAGCCGAAGATCCTCGACCACGTCTGGCGCTACGACTTCGGTGGCGACGTCAACGTCGTGGAGTCCTACGTGTCCTACCTCCGGCGCAAGATCGACACCGGTGAGAAGCGACTCCTGCACACCCTGCGCGGTGTCGGATACGTGCTGCGCGAGCCGCGCTAGCACACCATATGCGTGGGTTCGCCGGCCAACGCCCCCGGTTTTTGCACAATGGGGGTATGGCAGGTCTTCGGGCGCGCGGCATCCCACTGCGGGTAGGGCTGGTGGCAGCCACCCTGGTGCTGGTCGCGTGCGGCTTGCTCGCCTCGGGGATCGCCGTCACGTCGATCATGCGGCACAGCCTGATCAACCGCGTCGACGAAACCTTGCTCGACGCCTCACGCGGCTGGGCACAGGCACCGCGTCGGATGCCCGCCACCCCGATGGAGGATCCGAACCCGGCCAGGCCACCGTCCAACTTCTACGTCCGCGGGATCGACTCCGACGGGCGCATCTGGATGGCGGTCAACGACCGCGAGGCCGAGCCCGCCCTGCCCGACAGCAACGACGTCGGACCGGTGCCCGTCACCGTCGGATCGATCGACCACTCCGGGGTGCAGTGGCGCGCAATGACGGTGCGAGGTCTTCACGGTGAACTCACCACCGTCGCCATCGACCTCTCCGACGTGTCGTCGACCGTCCGCGCGTTGACGTGGTCTCAGGTCGGCATCGGCGTCGCGGTGCTCCTGGTGCTGGGCATCGCCGGCTTCGCCGTGGTGCACCGTAGCCTGCGACCGTTGGTGGAGGTGGAGCAGACCGCGGCGGCGATCGCCGCCGGCGAGCTCGATCGTCGTATTCCGCAGCGTGATTCGCGCACCGAAGTGGGCCGATTGTCGTTGGCGCTCAACGGAATGCTCGCGCAGATCCAGCGGGCGGTCGCCTCCTCGGAGGCATCGGCAGAGCAGGCGCGCACCTCCGAGGACCGGATGCGCCGCTTCATCACCGACGCCAGCCACGAGCTGCGCACCCCGCTGACCACCATCCGCGGTTTCGCCGAGCTGTATCGCCAGGGCGCCGCGCGTGACGTCGAGCTTCTGATGAGCCGCATCGAGAGCGAGTCCCAACGGATGGGCCTGCTCGTCGAGGATCTCCTGTTGTTGGCCCGACTCGACGCGCAACGTCCGATGGAACGACGCCGGGTCGACCTGCTGTCGCTGGCCAGCGACTCGGTCCACGATGCGAGGTCGGTCGCCCCGAAGCGCACGATCTCCATGGAAGTCTTCGACGGCCCTGGGATCCCGGAGGTCCTTGGCGACGAGGCCCGGCTGCGGCAGGTGCTGGGCAATCTGGTGGCCAACGCGCTGCAACACACCCCCGAGTCGGCGAGCATCGCGATCCGGGTCGGCACCGAACAGGACAACGCGATCGTGGAGGTGTCCGACGAAGGCCCCGGCATGAGTCGCGAGGACGCGCAGCGGATCTTCGAACGGTTCTACCGAACCGACTCGTCGCGGGCGCGCACCAGCGGCGGCACGGGTCTTGGACTCTCGATCGTCGACTCACTGGTGTACGCGCACGGCGGCACGGTCAGCGTCACGACGGCGCCCGGCCAGGGTTGTCGCTTCACGGTCCTGCTGCCGCGCAACGCGGACGTGCATGCTGCTGATCCGGACGACGACGTGACCGTCAATCCAGTTCTGCCAGCGCCGCTTTGATCTTCGCCTGCGCCTCGTCGAGTGAGGCAGGCGATGGATTGCGGTCCACATTCGCGAAGCCGAAGTCAGCCAGGTCGCGCGCCGGGAAGACGTGCACGTGCAGGTGCGGCACCTCGAGGCCGGCGATGATCACGCCTGCGCGCTCCACGCCGAACGCCTTGGATACGGCCTTGCCGATCCGCTGCGCCACCGCCATCACCTCGGCGAAGGCCGCGGGTTCGATGTCCTGCCAGTTGTCGATCTCGGCGCGTGGCACGACGAGCGTGTGCCCCGGGGTCATCGGTTCGATGGTGAGGAATGCGACGACGTGGTCGTCCTCGTAGACGAATCGACCTGGAATCTCGTGATTGATGATCATGCTGAACACGGAGGCCATGGATCGAGCATGCCAGAACGGCGTCCTGGGCCGAGCGAAGCGACGGGGGAACCCCTGACAGTTAGTTCTCAGCGCCGGGTCAGATCCGTGGCAGCTTCTTCCGCGAACGTGAACACCGTGACCGACCTGGCGAATTCCACCACGGCCGGTGGTGAATCACGCCCCCAGAGGTTTCCCGCAGCGCGCCCCTACGTCCTCGACATCGTCATTCCGGTGTACAACGAGCAGCGCGAGCTCGCCGGTAGCGTCCGGCGACTGCATCACTTCCTGGCCACCGAGGTGCCCTATGCGGCGCGAATCACCGTGGCAGACAACGCCAGCACCGACGGCACTCTCGAGGTGGCGCGGCGGCTCGCCTGCGAACTTCCGCACGTGGCGGTGATCCATCTCGACACAAAGGGACGCGGGGGAGCGTTGCACGCCGCATGGACGGCGTCGACGGCCGCGGTGGTTGCCTACATGGACGTCGATCTGTCGACCGATCTCACGGCGCTGATGCCGTTGGTCGCACCGCTGGTGTCCGGCCACTCGGACATCGCCATCGGATCGCGGCTCTCGGCGTCGTCCCGGGTGGTTCGCGGACCGAAGCGCGAATTCGTCTCGCGTAGCTACAACTTGATCCTGCGCAGCGTGCTCGGCACCCGCTTCTCCGACGCGCAGTGCGGGTTCAAGGCGATCCGCGCCGACGTCGCCAAGCAACTGCTGCCCCTGGTGGTGGACACCGGCTGGTTCTTCGACACCGAACTGCTGGTGATCGCCGAACGCGCGGGTCTGCGCATCCACGAGGTACCCGTCGACTGGATCGACGATCCCGACTCCCGCGTCGACGTCGTGGCCACTGCGGTCGAGGACCTCAAGGGCTGCTGGCGCGTTGGCCGTGCACTGGCCACCGGTGCACTTCCGCTGCGCGAACTGCAGGCCGCCCTCGGTCGCGAGCCACTGGTGCCCGGTGTCCCGAAGGGCATGGTCGGCCAGTTGGTCCGCTTCGGGATCGTCGGGGTGGCAAGCACTCTCGCATACGCGCTGCTGTACCTGGTGTTGCACCCCGCGATGGGCGCCCAGGCTGCAAACCTCGTCGCGCTTCTCCTGACCGCGGTAGCCAATACGGCGGCCAACCGCGCCTTCACCTTCGGGGTGCGTGGCCGCAACGGAGCGGGCCGACATCAGCTTCACGGCCTGATGGTCTTCATGTTCGGGTTGGCGATCACCAGTGGATCGTTGTTCGTCCTGCATCGCTTCGACCCGACGATCGGCAAGGTCACCGAACTCTCCGTGCTGGTGGTCGCGAATCTGGTCGCGACGCTGGTGCGGTTCGTCGCCCTGCGTCGAGTGTTCGGAGTGCATCGCCGCTAGAACTGGTCGTCGACGAGCTACCTCTCGAAGCGGTGGCCTACCGCCGTTGAACGAAGCCGTCGAGCTCGGCGACCGACCACGGCGGAAAGTCGTGATGATCGCGATAGGCGACGATGCTGGGACTCTGACGATCGAAGCGGCCGACGAAACCCCCTGCGGCGACGAAGATCTGACCGGTCACGTCCTTGGCGAGGTCGCTGACGAGGTAGCCGTACGTCGACGCGGCGTACTCCGGCGCCGCCGCGTCGAGCGCCCCCTGCATGCTCACGTCGTCGAGCAGACCGCGGCGATTGAGGTCCGCGATCTGGGCCTCGTAGTCGGGGCCGGACGACAACCGCGTCCTGGCCCCGGGGCACACCACGTTGGCCCTGACTCCCGTGGACTTGAGCTCGGCGGCGATCGCCTGGGTCAGCCCGTTGACGGCACCCTTGCCCGCCGGATACCCCGTTCCGCCGTAGTCGCCGAGGAAGGCGAACGAGCTGGTGTTGACGATCGCACCCCCACCCTGCGCCACCATCTTCGGCGCCGCGGCGCGGCAGGTCTCGAACACCGTGCCGAGATGCGCGTCGAGTAGGGCGCGAAACTGGCCCGAGGTGACGTTGAGGATGGACGAGCCGGCAGGTTCGGCCGTGCCCGCACAGTTGATCAGCGCGTCGATGCGACCGAATTCGCTTATGCACGAGTCGATCAACGCGTCCGCGATGGTCGGATCTGCCGGTGAGCCTGGGACGCCGGCGGTGCGGCCCCCGACGCGTGCGGCGGCCCGCTCGACCGCATCGGGGTCGCGACCGTTGACCACCACCCCGAAACCCTGAGAGGCGAGGAGTTCGGCGACGGCGAGTCCGATGCCGCGGGAGCCTCCGACGACGACGGCTCCCGGGGTCAGCCTTCCTCCTGGCCGAACTGCATGGCGTCCATGTTCCAGTAGCCCCGCAGGTTGGTGATCAGGCCCGCGTCGTCGACCCGGTAGGTGAAGACACCTCGAACGGTCGCCGTGAAGCCATTCGGGAACTTGGTGTGCAGCACCAGGATGTAGGCGATCTCGGTGGGCGAGCTCGACGCAAACGTCTCCTCGCGCGTGACCGTCAGCTGGTTCGGCCCGATGTTCGCGTCGTAGAAGGCGGCGAGCGCTTCCTTGCCGCGGACGCCGTTGCCATCGGGATTGGTGACGGCCTCGCCGATCGGATCCTCGACGACGACGTCATCGGCCATCAGGGCAAGCCAGCCCTCGCGGTCGCCGGTCTGCACGCATCGCCATGACGCCTCTGACGCGGCGATCACCGGTGACTGTGTGGTCTCAGTGCTGGTGTCGGACATGGGTCTCCCTAGGTGCGTCGCTACCTGTCGGCGTCGGTGTAGCGGATGACACCGCGGATGTTGCGGCCCTCCAGCATGTCCTTGTAGCCGTCGTTGATCTGCTCAAGCTGGTACTGCCGGGTGATCATATCGTCGAGGTTGAGCTTGCCCGCCTTGTACATCGACAGCAGCTGGGGGATGTCGAAGTGTGGATTGCCGCCGCCGAAGATGGTGCCCTGCAACCGCTTCTGCATCAGGGTCAGCATTGCCAGGTTCAGCGAGACGTTGGTGTCGAGCAGGCTGCCGATGGCGGTCAGAACGGTCGTGCCGCCCTTGGAGGTGAGGTTGACGTAGGTGTCGACGTCCTTGCCCTTGAGCTCACCGACCGTGACGATGACCTGCTTGGCCATCAGGCCGTGCGTGGCCTCGGCGATACCTGCGAACGCTGCGTCGGTGTCCGGATAGGCATGCGTGGCACCGAACTTCAGCGCTGCGTCGCGCTTCCACTCGACGGGCTCGATGACGAAGACGTGGCGGGCGCCTGCGTTGACCGCACCCTGGACCGCCGACATGCCGACACCGCCTACGCCGATCACCAGGACGTCGTCACCGGGGCGGATGTCACCGGCCTTGACGGCCGAGCCGTAGCCCGTCGTCACGCCGCAACCGACCAGGCAGGCCACCTCGAACGGGATGGACGGATCGATCTTCACGACGGAGCTCTTGTGCACCACCATGTAGGGGCTGAAGGTGCCGAGCAGTGTCATCGGGAAGACGGGCTGACCCTTGGCCGTGATGCGGTGGGTGCCGTCGGAAACGGCCTGGCCGCCGAGCAGTCCGGCGCCCAGATCGCAGAGGTTGCGCAGCCCGGCCTGACAGGACGGGCATGCACCGCAGGAGGGGATGAACGACAGCACGACGTGATCGCCCGGCTTGACGTCCTCGACGCCGGGGCCCACCTCGGTGACGATGCCTGCGCCCTCGTGGCCACCGAGCACCGGGAAGCCGGCCATCGGGATGTCGCCGGTGACCAGGTGGTGGTCGGAGTGGCACATGCCCGACGCTTCCATCTGGATCTTGACCTCGTCCTTGACGGGGTCACCGATCTCGATCTCCTCGATCGACCAAGGCTGGTTGAACTCCCAGATGAGCGCGCCCTTTGTCTTCATCTCGATCCCTGCTTTCGTTGGAGGCTTCTGCAGACAGACTAGTTATCTAGGTCACATCATGACCAACCGGGTGGTTGGCCGCCAGGCCTACCAGATCGGCAGCGGTGCTTGCCCCAGTGGGTAGTACCCGGGCAACTGTTCACCGGCGACGCTGCGCTCGATCCGCTTCTGCATGCCTTGGCTGAGATCGCCCGACTCGATGAGCTTCATGAACATCTTCGAGACGTGCCCGAAGTCGAAGAAGTCACGCTGCCACTCGATCAGCAGTTGCTCGTCGAGGCGGAACCAACTGCCCCCGATGCCGTAGATCTCGTCCTGGGTGCCATCGGTCTTGTTGACGATCTGCTTCCAGAAACCGACGATCTCACCCTGCTTCTCGTCGATGAGCACCTTCTGGTACTCGTAGACCCAGTTCTCCAGGCCCTCCATCTCCAAACCCAGTGCGACGTCGCGGATCTCGTCGCGTCCGACGCACATTACGTCTTCCTTGGGGCCGATGTTCCAGCCGTAGGTGGCGTCCTCGGTGTAGAAGTCCGCCAACGGCTTCCAGTCGCCCGCCTTCTCGGCATCCTGGTTGGCCTGCAACCAGCGCTGAACCCAATCATCAAGCTGTGCACGTGCGAACGACGCCATTGTCAGTCTTCTCTCTCTGTGAGGAACAACGCTTGGGTGGGGCACATGTCGACCGCCCGCTCGATCTCGTCGCGGGCATCATCTGATGGCTCGGTGTCGAGGATCTCGACCTTGCCTCGTCGGGGCACCTTGAAGTAGTCGGGCGCCTCGAGTTCACACATCGCATGGCCCTGGCACAGGTCCAGGTCGACTTCGACTCTGAAAGCCATCACGGGCCCTGAACGGTCCGCTTGCGGTAGCGCACCTTGGCGGGTCGATCCAGCTGGACCACCATCTTCGTGTGATCGTTGCGGTAGGTGTCGGCGGGTTGCGTCATCTCGAACTCATACTCACGCAACAGAACCGAGAAGATGGCCTTGATCTGCATGGTAGCGAACGCAGCGCCGACGCAGCGGTGGCGCCCCGCGCCGAACGGGATCCAGGTCCAGCGGTTTGCGACGTCGGCCTGTTCGGGCTTGTCGTAGCGGTCCGGGTTGAAGGCGTCGGGGTCGGGGAAGTCCTCGGGGATTCGATTCGAGATCGCCGGGGAGGCGGCGACGAAGTCACCCTCGTGAATCGGGAATCCCTGAACGTCGAACTCGCCCTTGGCCACCCGCATCAGGATGATCAGTGGTGGGTGTAGGCGCAACGTCTCCTTGACGACGTTGTCCAGCAACGGAATTTGGCGCAGCGCATGGAAGCTGACCTCCTGCCCGTCGGCGTAGAGCTCCTCGAGTTCGGCGACGATGCCTGCGTAGACCTCGGGATGACGGATCAGCTCGATCAACGTCCACGACGACGTACCGGAACTGGTGTGGTGCCCGGCGAACATCAACGAGATGAACATGCCGGTGACCTCGTCGGCGGAGAACCTGGCGTTGCCCTCCTCGTCCTTGATCGACACCAGGACGTCGAGCATGTCGCGGTCGCTCTTGTCCTTGGGAGGGTTCGCGATTCGGCCGTCCATGATCTCCTGGACCAGTGCGACCAGCTTCACGCGCGCTTCGTCGCGGCGCTGGAAGCTCTCGATCGGCAGATATGGATCGACGTAGCACAGCGGGTCGGTGCCGCGCTCGAGTTCGTGATAGTAGTGCGCGAACCGGGCGTCGAGCTGCTCGCGGAACTTCAGTCCGATCAGGCACGCGGTGGAGGTGTAGATGGTCAACTCGGAGAAGAAGTCGAGCAGTTCGATCTCGCCCTCATCCCCCCAGTCGGCGATGATCTTCTTGACCTCGCCTTCGATGGTGGCCGCGTGCCCCTTCATCTGCTCGCCGCGAAGCGCGGAGTTGTGCAGCATCTCCTTGCGCCGCTCGGGGCTGGCGTCGAACACCACGCCCTCGCCGAAGATCGGGGTCATGAACGGGTAGGCCTCGGCCTGGTCCAGATCCTCGTCGGCCGAGCGGAAGAAGAACTCGTTGGCCTCCGCGCCGGAGAGGAAGATGACGTGCTTGTCGACCAGCTGGAACCAGCCGACGTCGCCGCACTCGTCGCGGATGCGCTTCATCAAACCGATTGGGTCGGTGCGGAATTCCTCGAGATGTCCGTGTTCTTCCTCGCCGCCCGAGACGCGGGGCACAATGGCGGTGGTCATGCTGGGTCCTTTCCCAAGTCGCTTCGCTCCTGGCCGCCGGACAGATTCTCCTCGTTCAGGGTGAGCTTTTGACGGTCCGCGGGTGCGCTGTTCAACGGCGCCTCTGGCTGAAGTTCCATGTTCGCGATGAACCCGCCGCGCGGGGTCTCGGCGACGAACGTGATGGCCCGCGCCAAATCCGATGCGCGAAGGAAGTAGTCGTGGCGCGCCTGGCCCCACTTGCCCCAGTCCTCAAGGGCGGGACCGATGAGTTCGGCAGGCAGGCTCCAGCCCATCGACGTCTTCGTCGGGCCGGGGTGCACGATCGAGGCACGCACGCCGGTCCCTTCCAACTCCATCTGGAAGTTGGTGACCATGGCGACGAGGGCAGCCTTGGCGGCGCCGTAGGCACCCATGTGCGGCCGCTGCCGGAGTGCGACGTCGGAGCCGACGAAGATCAGATCGCCGCGCTGGCGTTCGAGCATGCCGGGCAGCACCGCGGTGGCCAGGCGGTTGGCGCCGACCAGGTGAATCTGCAGCTGCGAGTTGAAGTCGTCGGTGCTGATCTCGGCCAGCTTGCCGAAGTAGGTGTCACCGGCCCCTGCCACCAGCACCTCGATGTCGCCGAGTGCATCGACGGCGTTGGCCACGAAGGACTTCACCGAATTGGGATCGGTGACATCGAGGTGGAATCCGACGGCCTCGCCGCCTTCGGCGCGGATCTTGCCGACGAGGTCGTCGAGCTTCTCGACTCGGCGGGCGCCGAGCGCGACGGGGAAGCCGCGCGCCGCGAGTTCGATGGCGGTGGCCTCCCCGATGCCGGCTGAGGCGCCGGCCACGATGGCGGGTCGGCGTTCTGGGAGAGGTGCGAAGCGGGGCATCTATCGGGCCTTCACGGTGATGGGGAGATGGGCGAAACCGCGGACGTTGCTCGAGTGGACGCGGACGGAGCCGCCCTCGTCCACTTCGTAGCCGCTGACGCGCTTGAAGAATTCGGTGAGTGCGACCTGGGCTTCCATGCGTGCCAGGTGCGCGCCGAGGCAGAAGTGTGCACCGCTGCCGAAACTCACCAGCTTCGAGCCGATGTCACGACTGATGCGGTAGTCGTCGGGGGACTCGAAGACCCGGTCGTCACGGTTCGCCGAGCCGGGCAGCAG
>JAOPWT010000614.1 GCA_025965555.1 Mycobacterium sp. | reverse complement strand
GTGCTGGTACGGCCCGCCGACATCTATCTGCTCGACGAGCCGCTGAGTCACCTCGACGCGAAACTGCGGGCGGCGATGCGCGCCGAACTCAAGCAACTCGGCGCGATGTCGAAGACCACCACCGTCTACGTCACGCACGACTACCAGGAGGCGCTGGCGCTCGGTGACCGCATCGCGGTTCTGAGAGAGGGCTCGCTCGTGCAGATCGGCACGCCCGAGGAGATCTGGCGGCGTCCCGCAGACACCTTCGTCGCCCGGGCGCTCGGGCAGCCCGAGATCAACCTGCTCGACGGTGAGGTCGAGGACGGACGGATCCGGATCGCAGGCGGTGCGTTCGACGTGCCGGTACCCGCCGGGGTGAACGTCCGGGGTGGAGACCGCGTCCGGGTCGGGTTGCGGCCCTGCGACATTCACGTCATCGATGATGGCGGCGGCGCTGGAGCGGCGCACTTGACCGGCACGGTGACACTCGCCGAACGGCTCGGGCGCAACATCGAGCTGACGGTGGACCTGGGTGGCGAGCAACTGATCGTGCTCGCGTCGGGTCGCGAAGGCGTCGACGAGGGCGCTGAGGTGTCGATGACCGTCGCCGACGGCGACGTCCACGTCTTCGCCGCCGGCGATGGCGACACCCCGCGACTGGGTGCTCACGACAAGACTCTGGAGGCAGCACAGTGACGAATCCCCCCGGTCGCTCCGCTCCTACCCCTGGCGCGACGAATTCCCCCGGTCGCTCCGCTCCTACCCCCGGCGCGACCGCCACGATGGACGCTCCCGGGACGGCCACGGCCCAGAGCCTGACGCTGACCGATCTGGTGAAGACCTACATGGCAAGGGGCCGGGAGAGCTTCGCTGCGGTGAAGGGCATCAACCTCGACATCGCCCCCGGCGAACTGATCGCCCTGCTCGGTCCGTCGGGCTGCGGAAAGACCACGACGCTGCGCATGATCGCCGGGCTGGAGACGGTGACCAGTGGTTCGATCCGCATCGGCGACCGGGAGATCTCCCAGCTGCCCGCGTCCAAGCGCGGCATCGGCGTCGGCTTCGAGAGCTATGCGCTGTACCCGCCGATGTCGGTGCGCGAGAACCTGCTCTATGGACTCAAGGCCCGCAAGGTCAAGGGTGCCGAGCAGATGGTGTCCTCGATCAGCAAGCGACTGGAGATGGACGACCTCATGGAGCTGCGGCCCGCGGGGCTGTCAAGCGGCCAGAAGCAGCGCGTCGCCCTGGCACGTGCGCTGGTGCGCAATCCACCCGTCCTGCTGCTCGACGAGCCGCTGAGCCACCTCGATGCCTCGGCCCGCCAACGTGTTCGGCGTGAATTGAAGGTGCTGCAGCGCGAGTTCGGTTACACCACCATCGTAGTGACGCACGACCAGGTCGAGGCGCTGTCACTGGCCGACCGGCTCGCGGTCATGGATGCCGGCGTCGTGCAGCAGTTCGGCACTCCCGACGAGGTGTTCGACGACCCCGCCAACCTGTTCGTCGCCCAGTTCGTCGGTGAGCCGCAGATCAACGTGCTGCGCGGAGCGGTGAAGACGGTCGATGGTCGAGCCCGTGTCGAGATTGGTTCGGGCGCAGGGGTTTTGGATACCACCGTGACCGGGGTGGCCGACGGCACGAAGGTCTCCGTGGGAATTCGTCCGCAGGACTGCACGATGTCGGCGGAGGAGGGGCCCGGGTTGCATACCACCGTGGCATATTTCGAGCATCTCCTCGAGTTCGGCCTGGCCACCAGCACCGTGGCGGGCGCGGAGGAGGGCATCGTCGTCCAGACGCCTGCGCAGGAGGACTACCAGCCCGAGCAGAAGGTGGTCATCAGCGCTCCGCCCGAGCGGGTGTACCTTTTCGACACCGACACGGGAGAGCGATTGCGATGACGAAGCTGTTCAACGACCCGGCGCGGTTCACCGAGGACATGCTCGTCGGATTCCTGGACGCCAACGCGAAGTACGTCACGGGAGTCCCCGGTGGCGTGGTGCGCGCGCACGCGACGCCGCCTGGCAAGGTCGCCGTGGTCATCGGCGGGGGGTCGGGCCACTACCCGGCGTTCTGCGGCACCGTCGGCACGGGCTTCGCCGACGGCGCGGTCGTCGGCAACATCTTCACCTCGCCGTCCGCCGAGGAAGCCGCATCGGTGGCACGCGCTGCGCACGGTGATGCCGGCGTGCTGCTCACCACGGGCAACTACGCGGGCGACGTGATGAACTTCGGCCTGGCGGTTACCCAACTCCGCAGTGAGGGAATCGACGCGCATTACTTCGCGGTCACCGATGACATCGCCAGCGCACCGACGGGCGAGGAAGCCAAGAGGCGGGGCATCGCAGGCGATTTCACCGTATTCAAGTGTGCGTCGGCCGCCGCTGAGGACGGCCTGGACATCAGCGGTGTCATCCGCGTCGCGGAAGCGTCCAACGCCGCCACCAGGACCCTCGGCGTCGCCTTCGACGGCTGCACGCTGCCTGGCGCAGAGCACCCTTTGTTCACGGTCCCCGAGAAACAGATGGGCGTCGGTCTTGGCATTCACGGCGAGCCGGGTGTGCGCGACGAGCCGATGCCGTCGGCCGCCGATCTCGCGGTGACGCTGGTTGACGGCGTGCTCGGCGATGAGCCCGCAGGCGCTTCGAAACGAATTGCGGTGATTCTGAACGGACTTGGCCGCACCAAGTACGAAGAACTGTTCGTGGTCTGGGGCACCGCGGCGCGTCTGCTGCGTGAGCGGGGCTACGAGATCGTGGAGCCCGAGGTCGGTGAGCTGGTCACCAGCCTCGACATGGCTGGGTGTTCGCTGACCGTGATGTGGCTCGACGACGAACTGGAGAAGTACTGGACCGCGCCCGCCGACAGTCCGGCCTACCGCAAGGGCGTTGCGGCGCAGTCTTCGGGTGAGCGGCGGACCGATGCCGCCGCGGATGCGGCCGCTCCCACGCGGAACGTGGCCGAGCTCGCCGACGAGGGCGGCCGCTCCGGAGGGCGATTCGTCGCCAAGGCGCTCGACGCCATCGCGGGCATGCTGGCCGAGGCCGAGGACGAACTGGGCCGCATCGACGCGGTCGCCGGTGATGGCGACCACGGTCGCGGCATGGTCAAGGGCTCGTCGGCGGCCCGTGCCGCCGCGGCCAAGGCCGTCGAGGACGGCGCGGGTCAAGCCTCGGTCCTGGCGGCCGCGGGCAAGGAGTGGGCGGCCAAGGCTGGTGGCACGTCCGGTGTGCTGTGGGGTGCGCTGCTGAACGCGGTGGGTGCCCGGCTCGGTGACACCGGTCGGCCGGACGCGGCGACCGTCGGCGCAGCGATGCGCGACGGGTACGACGCGCTCATCCAGCTTGGCGGTGCCTCACCCGGTGACAAGACGATGCTCGACGCCATGTTGCCGTTCGTCGACGAATTGCAGCGGCGGGTGTCCGACGGTGAGTCCTGGCAGGATGGTTGGCGGGCGGCCGCCGACGTGGCGACCGAATCTGCCAGCGCCACCGCAGACATGCGGCCCAAGGTCGGCAGAGCCCGTCCGCTCGCGGAGCGCAGCGTCGGGACCCCCGACGCGGGCGCCACGTCGTTGGCGATGATCGCCCACACCGTCGTGAATTGTTTCGCACTTACTGCAAAGGGAGATGCCTGAAATGTCAGGGCTTCGAATCGTCGTCGGTTCCGATGACGCAGGTTACGAATACAAGGAAGCCCTCAAGGGTGACTTGCTGGCCGACGACCGCGTGTCCGACGTCAGCGATGTCGGCGTCGGCTCCGACGAGAACACCGCCTATCCGCACGTCGCCGTCGCGGCCGCCAAGCTGGTGGCCGAAGGCAAGGCCGACCGCGCGCTGCTGGTGTGCGGCACCGGACTCGGTGTCGCGATCAGCGCCAACAAGGTGCCTGGAATCCGTGCCGTCACGGCCCACGACGGTTTCTCCGTCGAGCGATCGGTGCTCTCCAACAACGCGCAGGTGTTGTGCTTCGGGCAGCGGGTGATCGGGCTGGAGTTGGCACGACGGCTGGCCCGCGAGTGGCTCGGCTACGAGTTCGACCCGAACAGCGCATCGGCGGACAAGGTCGACGCGATCTGCAGCTACGAGTCCGAGCCCGCCGCCCGCTGACCCTTCACCGCGCGCCGACGGCGCTGAAGAACGTCGTGAACAGTGCCGGCGCCGCGCAGACCGTCAACGCCCGGAAACCGACGTTCGTCACGATGTCGCGGGGGTCTGCAGAGGGTGCCACGTCGGCCCCCAGGGACGGCGTTTCGCGACAAAAGTACGGCGGCGAGCTTGCTCGGCGGTCACTTCATACAACTAACTAAATTACGCCGGCCGACGTGAGGCAGGGTTCTGCAGTGCTCCGCGGATGCGATGTGGCAGCACTGTGGGGACCCTCTTCGTGTCACCCATATCGGTTACAGCGACCTTGAATTGTCTCGAGTCATCACACCTGCCTGCGCTTTCGTCATCGCCGCCGCTTTTTCAGCGAGCTATGGGCCTGCGGACCGCACCGACCTGCAGTGACGCGGTTGGGCTCCATTGTTGGGTAAGCGTCTGATGACGTTATTTGCTGCCGATAGTCAACGGGCCGTTTTCGCGGCAGAATTGCGGTAGCTGGGTCCCATCCTATGGAACAATTGCTATGAATTACCTACCGACGGGGCCGCTGGCTGGTGGGAGGAGATCACCATTTCGACGCAACTGCGCATCGCCGCGGGCGTTTGCGTGCTTTCTACCGGTCTCATGGTCGGCAGTGCGGGCGGCGCGATCGCGACCGCCGACCCCGACTCCGGCTCCTCGACGAGCAACAGCCAGCGTGCAGACGCTCCGAGTACATCCACCAGTCCGGCCCGCGGCCCGATCGGGACCATCGCCGACTCCCTGCGCACGGCGGCGCAGAACTCGTTGCAAGGCACGGTGCAGGGCGTCACCGGCGCACTGGCCACGCTTCCGAAGCCCGGCCAGGTTCCCTTCGCCATCCCCAAGCCGCCCAAGACGACGTTCGGGGGCACGCCCACGGTGTTCGGCAGCACCGTGCCAAGCACGTCTCCGACCGACGCCGCCAGTCCGACCGTGCCGGCAACCGAAGCGCAGCCTGCATCGAATGCGTCAACGGTCGCCTCGCCCACCGGCGCGCCTCCGGATCCAGTCGCGGCGGCCTCGAACGCGGTGGCTCCGGTGACGAACGCACTGACGGCGGTTGCCACCACCGTCGGCTCCGCGCCAAGCGTCATCGCGTCGCTTCCCACTTCGGTGACACCGGTTTCCGACGTGCTGACCTACGTCCAGAACGTGCTCACCTCGGTTGGCGATGCGGGCACTTCGCTCTCGCAGCTGCCGACTGATCTCGCCGGGCTACTCGGCGTCGACACCACGGTCCCGACGGCGACCATCGGTGCCGCGACGGGCCCATCCGGTCTGCGCGCCGCGACGGCTGCGCCGGCGCCGGGATGGTCGGGATTGCCACCGCTTTTCGCCATACCCGGGGTCGAGGGTGCGCCGGCCGCCGACGCGCCCCCGGCCGTCGTGACACCTCTGGACATCACGACCACCGGTGTCATGCGCGGTGAATCGAACGCTGGGTCGGCGCTGGTGACCTCGAAGAACGACACGTCGAGTGACGTGCTCTCGACGGTGGAACACGTCATCGGCGCATTCGTGGCAACGGTGTCGCTCACGGCACTGGCCGCCATGGCCCTGCCGGGCATCATCGGGCTTCTGACCACCTGCGCGGCGGGCATCCGGGTCGGTTACCGACAGGCCAAGGCGGGTTCGGCACTGCCGAACACGGTGATCTCGCGCTTCGTCGGCTCAGGGCCGGTGGGCGTCGTCCGCTCGAGCTCACAGGTCGAGCTGCGGTCGCGGGCAGCGAGGTTCGTCGGCGCGGGTGCACCGAAGGCCGTGACCGCTCGCGCGCTGCGCATCGTCGGCTCCGACTCGTCGTCGGCCGAATTGCTCGACCACGCCGTCTGACAGCCGGGCCCCGAGGACAACTCGTCACCTGGCGTGCACGGACACGTCACGCTCTGATTGCCGACGCGCTGTCCTACTGAAGCACCGTGCTCGCTATGAGCACTGCTTCTGTACTCATCGCCGCTGATAAACCGACCGCGACGGCCGACGCGCCGCGCTACACACTTCTGCTCTCCACCGATACGGCGCTCATCGACGACGCGCAGCGCCTTCGCCACGAGGTGTTCACCTCCGAGCCGGGATTCGACCTCACCGGCACGATCGACGGCAGGGACGCAGACCGGTTCGACGAGTTCTGCGACCACCTTCTCGTCCGCGAGGACCAGTCAGGTGAAGTCGTCGGCTGCTACCGCATGCTGCCGCCGCCCGGCGCCATCGCCGCAGGCGGTCTGTACAGCGCCACCGAATTCGACGTCACGGACCTCGACCCGCTGCGGCCGTCGTTGGTCGAAATGGGCCGCGCGGTCGTCAGACAGGACCACCGCCACGGCGGCGTCGTGCTGCTTATGTGGGCGGGCATCCTGGCCTATCTGGACCGCTGCGGGTACGACTACGTCACCGGGTGCGTGTCCGTACCTGTCCAAGGCGCGCCCACCGAGACGCCCGGCTCCCAGATCCGTGCAGTGCGCGACTTCGTGCGCAGGCGCCATGCCTCGCAGTACACCGTGCGTCCGCATCGGCCGGTCGTTCTGGACGGCAGGGGGCTCGACGACATCCCGCCGCAGGCCCGGGTCACCGTGCCCGCCCTGATGCGGGGCTATCTGCGGCTGGGCGCCGAGGTGTGCGGAGACCCGGCGCACGATCCCGACTTCGGTGTCGGCGACTTCCCTGCGCTTCTGGACAAGCGCACGGCCGACGTCCGTTACCTGCAGCGGCTGCGCTCGGCGTCCCAGGCGTCCCAGGCGTCCGATGGGACGCCCCGATGAGCAGTCACTCGCTGACCGAGAGCCCATGGCTGCCACGGGCGTCGTGTGACTCCGCGTGCGTCCACACGGACCCCGCGCACGGCGCCCGGCGTCTGGTGGTGGTAGCGCGAACCTCCGTCCGGGTGGCGTGCGCGCTGGTGTTGCTTCCTGCCGCGGCGCTACTCGCCGTACCGATGCCCGGCAAGTCGCGGACCCAGCGCATCTACTGCCGCCTGATGCTGCGCTGCCTTGGCGTGCGGATCACCACTTCCGGCGGCCCGATCCGCAACCTCCGCGGCGTGCTGGTGGTCAGCGGACACGTGTCATGGGTCGACATCTTCGTCATCGGTGCCGTACTTCCGGGCTCCTTCGTCGCACGAGCCGACCTGATCGAATGGCCTGCACTGGGATTGCTCGCCCGCCTCATGAAGGTGATCCCGATCGAGCGGGCCAGCCTCCGTCGGCTGCCCGACGTCGTGCGCGCCGTCGCAGATCGACTGTCCGCCGGTCAGACCGTCGTTGCGTTCCCCGAGGGGACGACCTGGTGTGGCGTCGGCTACGGCCGCTTCCGGCCCGCGATGTTCCAGGGCGCCATCGACGCAGGTCGGCCCGTGCAGCCACTGCGCCTGACCTATCACCACCGCGACGGGCAGCCCTCCACGATCCCGGCCTTCATCGGCGACGACTCGCTGCTTGAGTCGGTGCGCAGGGTCATCACTGCCCGTCTCACCGTGTGTCACGTGCAGGTGCAGTCACTGCAGTTGCCCGGCGAGGACCGCCGCGACCTGACCGCCAGGTGCGAGGCCGCCGTCCGCGGCATCGCGCTCCACGGCACGGCCGGCGAACCCCGTACCGCCCACGGGCACGCGCTGGTCGCCTGACGCCGATCGGCCTGCCGGTATCCTTGACGGGCCATGACCGCCGTCTACCTGGATCACGCCGCCACCACCCCGATGCACCCCGCCGCCATCGAGGCCATGACGGCGGCGCTGGCGACCGTCGGCAATGCGTCCTCGCTGCACACCACCGGCCGGGCCGCCCGCCGTCGGATGGAGGAGGCGCGCGAGACGTTGGCCAGACTCCTCGGCGCGCGCCCCTCGGAGATCATCTTCACCGCGGGCGGCACCGAGAGTGACAACCTCGCGGTCAAGGGCATCTACTGGGCGCGCCGCGACGCCGAGCCGAAGCGCCGCAGAATCATCACGACCCCGGTCGAGCACCACGCCATCCTCGACGCCGTCGAGTGGCTCGTCGAGCACGAGGGCGCCGAGGTGACCTGGTTGCCGGTCGGCGCCGACGGGTCGGTCGCCACGACCGCGCTGCGTGCGGCGCTCGAGGACCACGACGACGTCGCGCTGGTGACGATCATGTGGGCCAACAACGAAGTCGGCACCATCATGCCGATCGCCGAACTGGCGGCGATCGCCTCGGAGTTCGACGTGCCGATGCACAGCGACGCCATCCAGGCCATCGGCCAACTGCCCGTCGACTTCGCGGCCAGCGGCCTCTCGGCGATGAGCGTGGCCGCCCACAAGTTCGGCGGCCCCACCGGCGTCGGCGCGCTGCTGTTGCGTCGCGACACCGCGTGCGTGCCACTGCTGCACGGCGGCGGGCAGGAGCGCGACGTGCGGTCCGGCACGCCCGACGTGGCGGGCACGGTCGCGATGGCCGCGGCGGCTCAGGTGGCCGTCGAAGGCCTCGATGCCAACCGCGCACGGATCTCCGCGTTGCGGGACAAGCTGATCGACGGTGTGCTGTCGTCGATGGACGACGTCGATCTCAACGGTGCCGACGGCGACGCGCGGCTGCCGGGCAATACGCACTTCACCTTCCGCGGTTGCGAGGGTGACGCATTGTTGATGTTGTTGGACGCCAAGGGAATCGAGTGCTCGACCGGCTCGGCCTGCACAGCCGGGGTGGCCCAACCGTCCCACGTCCTGATCGCGATGGGTGCCGACGCAGCGAGTGCGCGCGGCTCCCTCAGGCTTTCGCTGGGGCACACCAGCACCGACGCCGACGTCGACGCCGCGCTCGCCGTGCTGCCTGCGGCGGTGGAGCGGGCGCGACAAGCCGCGTTGGCGAGCGCGGGGCGGAAGTAGTCATGCGGGTCCTGGTCGCGATGAGCGGTGGCGTGGATTCCTCGGTGGCGGCCGCGAGGATGGTCGACGCAGGCCATGACGTGGTCGGTGTGCACCTTGCCCTGTCCTCGGCGCCGGGAACGCTGCGCACCGGGTCCCGCGGCTGCTGCTCGAAGGAGGACGCGGGTGATGCGCGGCGCGTCGCAGACATCCTCGACATCCCGTTCTACGTGTGGGATTTCGCCGACCGCTTCAAGGAGGACGTGATCGACGACTTCGTCGCGTCCTACGCACGCGGGGAGACGCCGAATCCCTGCGTGCGGTGCAACGAGAAGATCAAGTTCTCGGCGTTGTCGGCGCGCGCGCTCGCGCTCGGCTTCGATGCGCTGGCCACCGGCCACTACGCCCAGCTCTCCGATGGTCGGCTACGCCGCGCCGTCGATGGCGACAAGGACCAGTCCTACGTCCTCGGTGTGCTGAACGACCGACAGCTTGCGACGGCGATGTTTCCGATCGGCGACACTCCCAAGCCGCAGATTCGTGAGGAAGCCGCTCGACGCGGTCTCGCCGTCGCGGACAAGCCGGACAGCCACGACATCTGCTTCATCCCGTCCGGGGACACGCAGGCGTTCCTCGGTTCGCGGATCGGCATCCGTCGCGGCGCCGTCGTCGACGCGGGCGGCACCGTGTTGGCCGAACACGACGGCGTGCACGGTTTCACGATCGGGCAACGCAAGGGCCTCGGCATCGCAGGCCCCGGGCCCGACGGCCGCCCCAGATACGTCACGTCGATCGACGCGGAGAGCGGCACGGTCCACGTCGGCGACGTCAGCGAGCTCGAGGTGTGGAATCTGGTGGGCGAGCGTCCGGTGTTCACGGCGGGCTCGCCGCTGGCCGGACCCGTGGAATGCGACGTTCAGGTGCGCGCCCACGGCGGCATCGCAGGTGCCGTCGCGGAAGTCCGCGATGGCACGCTCGTCGCCACCCTGCGCACGCCGTTGCGCGGCGTCGCGGCAGGCCAGACCATGGTGCTCTACCGACCGGACCCCGAGGGCGATGAGGTCCTCGCCAGCGCCACGATCTCGGTCGCAGATCAGCAGCGCTAGCCGGGGATCCGCTCGAGGATGTTCGTCATGACGATGTCGGGCACCGACGGTGGATACGCGCAGAACGTCACCTCGACGAGCACCACCGACTTCACCTGATAGTCGCGACCGCACTCGCTGCTGGTGCGGGTGCGGATGCCGTCGTCGGTGGTCGTCCAGTCGCCCACGTATCCCGAGGTAGACGACCCGCATGCGGCCACCTTGCCGACCAGGCCGTCGAACGCCCGACGTGCAGTTGCGACGTCCCGATATGCTGCCGCGCCCTGGGAGATGAGCGCACCCCTCGGCGGATTCTGGTAGGTCGTCTTGTGGAACTCCTCGAGCTCGGGGCCGAACGTCTGCGTCTCGGCGAAGATCCAGGCGCACGGAGGTGGAACGCGGCGGGCGAACGCGTCGATGTCGACGGGGGATTTGCCGTCCATGCTCGGAATGACCGTCAGATCGTCGCCTGCGCCGGTGATGGCCCGCATCTGTGATTGCTCGAGCAGGACGCCGTCCACGTCGATGGGCGACCGCGAGTGGTCGTCGATTCCTGGCGCGGAGCGGACGGCGGCACCGGTGACGGTGGAGGTGCACGCCACTGTCAGCGCGGCCGCGCAGACCGCCGACAGCAGCCTGATGCACGATGCGGGCATGGTCGACGGTAACTCTTCTCACCGCTCATCGAATACTGTTGGCGGCGTGAGCATTTTCGCCGCGGCAACCGGCATCGGATCCTGGCCTGGCACGGCGGCACGTCAGGCCGCTGAAGTGGTGGTCGGTGAGCTGCACACGCTGACGCACCTGGTCGAGTTGCCTGCCCGTGGCGTCGGCGCCGATCTGATCGGTCGTGCCGGTGCACTGCTCGTCGACATCGGCATCGACACCGTGCCCCGCGGCTACCGCGTGGCCCCTGGGCGCAGCTCGGTGGTGCGCCGGGCCGCGAGTCTGCTCGACGAGGACGTAGACGCCCTCGAAGAGGCTTGGGAGCGGGCGGGTTTGCGTGGCGGTTCACGCACCGTCAAGGTGCAGGCGCCCGGACCTATCACTCTGGCGGCGCACCTGGAACTGGCCAACGGCCATCGCGCGATTACCGACTCCGGAGCGGTACGCGACCTGGCTGGCAGCCTCGCCGAGGGCGTCGCCCGGCACCGGGCGGAGATCGCGCGTCGGCTGGAGGTGCCGGTCGTACTCCAACTCGACGAACCGTCCCTGCCCGCCGCCCTGGCAGGCCGGCTGACCGGGGTGACGAGCTTTTCGCCGGTGCATCCCGTGGACGAATCGTTGGCGCAGAGCCTGCTCGACGAATGTGTGGCAACCGTTGGCGGTGACGTTGCGCTGCACTGCTGCGCTCCGGAGCTGCCGTGGAAGATGTTGTGGCGCAGCAGCCTTGCCGCGGTGTCAGTGGACGCGGCGACCTTGACGGCATCGGATCTCGACGGCATCGGCGAGTTCGTGGAGTCGGGTCGGGTGGTTATGCTCGGCGTGATTCCAGTGCAGGCCCCGGACCGTCCACCGGCTCCGGAGGAGGTCGCGAAGGCGGCCGCGTCGATCACCGACCGCCTCGGCTTCTCCCGCGTCGTGCTGCGCGACCGCATCGGCATCACGCCGGCCTGCGGACTCGCCGGAGCGACGGAACACTGGGCCCGCGCGGCGGTCGAGCTGGCGCAGAAGGTTGCCGATGGGATCACCGACGACCCGAGCGCGGCGTAGGGTGAGATAGCACCCGATCGGTCAGGGAGGACCGTGGCAAAGTCGATGATTCGAGTCGCGGCCGGTGTCGTGGTCGTATTCGCGATCACCACAGCCGGCGGCCCTGGCACTGCTATCACTTCAGCTGACCCGGGCTCATCAAGATCACCTTCGGGTCCGTCCCGCGAGGGCGGCCATTCGCGTGGTGATGGAGACGGGCAACGAGGTCACGGGCGGAGCTCGCCCGATGGCGATCGTCATGCCAGTGACCACCCCGGCAGTGACCACCCCGGCAATGACCGGCAGCACGGCGGCTGGAGCGGCGACTCCCGGGGCTCCGATCGTCCCGGCACCGGATCGTCCCGCAGCGACGGCGATGTTCAATCGAACGTAAGCGCAGCTCGCGGCACCTCGAGCGTCGCCGTGCCCCAAACCGCGACCGCGTCACGCGGGGCCGCCCTCGTCGAATCCGAGACTCCCGCCGTCGCCGCCGAAACGCCCTCTGTCGCCGCCGAGACACCCACGGTTCCCGTCCTCCCCGTCGTCGCCGCAGGCGGCGGAGCCGTCCCCGCGGACGAGTCGACGGCACCGATCGTCACGCCGCTGGTGACCTTCGGCGAGGGGCGCTCACCGAGATTCCTGTCAGAGCGCCCGGGCGAGCCCTCCATCCAGGTTCGGCGCCCCGAGCCGATCATCGCCGCCGCGCTGCGTGTGATTCCCGCGCCGCCTGCACCTCAGCTTGCGCAGCAGGCAGCGGTGGCACTCCCGCCGCTCACCATGGCGGCCATGCCGTGGCCGCTGTCCGAGACTCCGGTGACGTCGTTTTGGGGGAAGGTGCAGTCGGGCTGGCCAGCGAGTGTGCTCTTCGGCATCGCCGGGCTGCTTCTCGCGCCGGTCGGTGGGATGTGGTTGGGCCACCGTCAGGCGCGAGCGGCGAAGGTCGCCTCGCAACTCATCAGTCACTAGCGTCGGACCTGCAGTCAGGCGGAGGCGGCTTTCGCGGCGAAGAGTTGGATGAGGTTGCCACACGTATCGTCGAACACCGCCACGATCCCGTCGCCGATGTCGGTGGGTGCCTGCGTGAAGACGACTCCGCGCTTCACCAGGCGATCGTGCTCTGCCTCGACGTCGTCCACCGCGAATTGAGCCAGCGGGATCCCGTCTTTTGCGAGCGCATGCCGGTACGGCTTGACCGCCGGGTGACCGCACGGTTCCAGCAGCAGTTCGGGCCCGTCCGGAGAGTCGGGGGAGACCACGGTCAGCCAGAAGTCCTTCCCGAGCGGGATGTCGCGGTGCTTCACGAAGCCGAGCACGTCGGTGTAGAAAGCCAGTGCTGCTCGCTGGTCGTCGACGAAGAGGCTGGTCAGATTGATTCTCATGGGTTGCCCTTCCCGGCGACGGGCCACTGTCGCCTGATCGCAGCGAGTGGCTCGCCGTTGATGTAGTGGAACTTGGATCGGCCACGCCGCTCGGTGATCATCGACCGACCGCCTCGAGCGCGTCTCACCCTACGGCGCGCGCAGATCCTTGCGCAGAATCTTGCCAGAGGTGGACTTGGGGATCGCCTCGATGAAGGCCACCTGCCGGACCTTCTTGTACGGGGCCACGTGGCCGGCGACGAACTCCATCACCTCGCCCTCGGTCAGCTCGGCACCGGATGCCTTGACCACGAACGCCTTTGGGATCTCTTCACCGGAGTCCGAGTCGGTGACGCCGACGACGGCGGCATCGGCGATGGACGGGTGCGTGAGCAGCACTGCTTCGAGTTCGGCAGGGGGCACCTGATAGCCCTTGTACTTGATGAGTTCCTTCAGCCGATCGACGAGGTACACGCAGCCCGTCGAGTCCACGCGTGCGACGTCGCCGGTGTGGAGGAAACCGTCCTCGTCGATGGTTTCGAGGGTGGCCTTCTCATTGCCGAGGTAGCCGACCATGACGTTCGGGCCCTTGAACCACAATTCGCCGGGTGCACTGAGTCCTGATGCTGGAGGGCCGATTTCGGCTCCGGTCTCGGAATCGACGATCTTGCTGACGGCGTTGGGAACGGTCCACCCACACGAGCTCAGTGGAGCAACCGACCCGACGAGTTCCCTACCGCCGTCGGACGGCGTGACGTGGCTGACGGGGCTAAGCTCGCTCATGCCGTAGCCCTGTACCACCTGACACTGCAGCCGCCGTGCCACCGCATTGCCGAGTTCCTCGTCCAGCGGCGCGGCGCCGGACATGATGTTGCGCAGACTGGATAGGTCATACGAGTCGACGATGGGGTGCTTGGCGAGCGCCACGGCAACCGGCGGGGCGATGAAGGCGTAAGTGCACCTTTGGTTCTGGATGTGTCCGAGGAATCCCTCGAGATCGAAGCTCGGCATGATGACCAGCCGTGCGCGGGCGTGCAGTGCGGCGTTGAGCAAGACGGTCATGCCATAGATGTGGAAGAACGGCAACACCGCGAGGATGCGGTCATCGGCCTGCATGCCCTGCAGCGGTCGAATCTGGGCGACGTTGGCCGCGAGGTTGCGATGGGTCAGCATCACGCCCTTCGGATTGCCGGTCGTGCCC
>JAOPWT010000561.1 GCA_025965555.1 Mycobacterium sp. | reverse complement strand
TCAACGGCATCGACCTCGACGTCGCCGAGCATCAGGTCATCGTTCTGATCGGCGCGTCGGGCTCGGGAAAGTCGACGCTGCTGCGATGCATCGACCTTCTCGAGGACATCGACGACGGCCAGATCCTTCTCGACGGCCGCGACATCAGCGACCCGCGGATAGACGCCGACGAAGCCCGCCAGGCCATGGGCATGGTGTTCCAGTCGTTCAATCTGTTCCCGCACATGACCGCGTTGGCCAACGTCGCACTGGCTCCGCGGGTGGTGCACGGGTCATCCCGCAGGGATGCGCAGGAGCGCGGTCGCGACCTACTGGCACGCGTCGGCCTGTCCGCGTACGCGGACGCCTACCCGGACAAGCTGTCCGGCGGTCAGCAGCAGCGGGTGGCCATCGCCCGCGCACTGGCCTACGACCCGCGACTGCTGCTGCTCGACGAGATCACCAGCGCGCTGGACCCCGAACTGGTGGGCGAGGTGCTGACCCTCGTCGGCGAGTTGGCCGGCGCAGGTCGGACCATCGTGATGGCCACCCACGAAATGGCCTTCGCGCGCGATGTCGCCGACACGGTGTGCTTCCTCGACGGCGGCCTGATCGTCGAATCCGGTTCGCCCGAGCGGGTTTTGACCGATCCGCAGCAGGACCGAACCCGTCGGTTCCTGCAGCGGTTCACCACCGGTCGCTGATACTCGACCTATCTCAGCTGGAGAACGACGGCGTAACCGTCGTGGTCGCCGGTGGTCGTGGTCGCGGTGTCGTAGGAGTTGTTCAATGCGACCATGCCGACGTACGTCGCCTGACCGCTGAGGATGAGTCGGGTGGCCAACGCAGTGCGGGCCAGGTCGGACGACACGTAAAAGTGTGCGGGCAGGAAGTTGTAGATGCCAAGCGTTTCGGTGCTGAACGCGCCACTCCACACGTACCCGGTGCTCGTCTGCACCGGGTCGGGCCCGAAGATGCGGCCGTGATCGTTGGGGAACAGGAAGAAGTTGTCGGAGAAGCCCTGCAAAAGCCCCGTGGGCTGTTGACCGTAGGTCACGTCGTCGATCGTGCCCAGGAAGCCGGTGGTGTGGATCGGCTGGGCCGGAAAGCCGGCCCAGAACATCGCGGCGTTGAGTTTCGCGGCGGCCTCCGCCGAACTCGTCGACGTCGGGTCGACGATGACGACGTTGACCGGTTCCAGGAGCGCCTTGCCGTTGTACGGCTGTCCGCCGTAGTCCGAGATCTGCCCGTCGGGCTCCAGCATCCACTTGCCGATGTCGCCGTACGCAGTCTGGGCCTCGTCGCTGGGGCTGGGCACTTCGGAAGCGGTTGCCGGGGGGACGTGCGTCTGCGCCGAGGAGTAGAAGGCCGCCGCCGACGTCAGATTCGCGACGAAGCGTTCGATCTCGCGATGGATCAGCTGTAGCGCGCCATACACGATCTGCGCAGGTACTCCCGGCAAGCCACCGGTGTTCGCCGAGGAGTCGATGCCCAGTGCGGCGAAGAAGCCGGAGACGATCGTCGCAATCGGCCTGGCTTGGGCAGGCGCGGCTTGCACAGGCGCGGCGAACGCCGTCACGAACTCGGAAGTCGGCGTGGGGGAAGGCGACACGGCCAAGCGTTGTCGGCGAGGCGTGTCTGCGGTGGGCGATGGCACCGCGGCGAGCGGCTGAGCGTCGCCACGTATCGCCTTGGCAAGTTCGTCGGTCTTCGCGCGGACGAATGACGCCGCGGGGTCACCGTCCGTGCTCGTCGGTCGAGTTTGGCTCGGGCTGCTGACGGGCCTGGCGCCTTCCTGGGTGCGGTCACGTTTCGGTGAGCCCGCCGCCGTCGCGCCGTCTGCGCCCGCTGCCATGCTCCGGCGCGCAGTCCTCGACGTCAACCCGGGTGGCGCGCCCTGCTCGGCATCGGCGACTTCGGGGTCGCGGTGGCCGGTCAACGCACTGCTGGTGATATCGAGAACCATCTTCGGCATGCCGAGCAGGTCCGGCTTGGGCGTCTTGACGCCCGTGGCGCCATCGGTGGAGGGCTCGGCGCCGCTCGGCGTGCTCGCACCGGGGTCCGGCGAAGAAGCCGCACCACCGCCACCGGGACCGTCGGCGGCGGCGCCATCGGCGTTGGCCAGCCCCGCGCCGCCGACCACGGCGGCCCCCACGCCCATCGCCATTGCCAATGCCCCGACCCGGCCGACGTACTTTGCCGAGGCCCCGATCGCAGTTCTAGCCGGATGTGCCTGCCGCGCTGCGAGATAGGAAGCGCTGTGCCGTCCCATGGTCAAACCCCCTCGTCCCCCCGATGACCTATGGCTCACTGCTCCGCGAGCAAAGGAACCGCCGGTCAATCTATCAGTTTGACCGTCGTGAACCGGGACCAATCTCGATCGAGGCGGTCGAGCGCACACAACTGCAGGCCAACTGCAGCTATGGTCGCGATGGGACTGACGGTGCAACCTCATCCGCCGTCGTGGTTCACCCGGTCGAAACGTGCGGCGGAACCCCGCGAGGGTAGCCAACGGCAAACGACACTGGTGCCCAAGAGTGTTGTCACTTTTTGGTCGTGGCCCCAATTCATCAACGAGTAACGCCACGGCGTGTCACTGACGTCACCGGAGGGCCGCTGCGCCGTCCGCTCCCGTGGCCAGTCGATTGGTCGTCCTTTTGCTGGTTGGCACTCATGGTTCTGTGGTGCCCCCGCCCGCAGCCAAGAAACACCGATGCCGTGTGATGGCACGTTTAACCGGCGGCGGCGGGGGCAAGTTTTCTCCATGGCGTCAGCAACCGCCCGGAGGTCGATCCTCTTCTGGAACACGAACCAAGCGTGGACCGATGCGTTCACGTCGGGCACGCACCGCTACCTCGTCGCCGTGAACTCCGAGGAAGGCGGAATCGAGGGTCGAGTCGAGGAGATCCCCGTCCGGCGGCTGCGCGACGAGGACGTCGACCTGGTCGTGCTCCAAAACCACGACGAATTGGAGCTCACGGCGCGCTGGCTTGGTCACAGGCCCGGCACCGACATGTCCGCCGTCTACGTCGAACACAATGCGCCCCAGCCCTTTGCCGCCGACAGCCTCCACCCGCTCGGTGGCCGCGACGACATTCCCATCGTTCACATCACCGACTTCAACCAAGTCATGTGGAACAACGGGGCGGCCCCGTCCTGCGTGATAACTCCGGCCATGGCCGACCCGGGGCACTTGTTCACCGGCGACGTCCCAGCGGCCGCCTCGATCATCGACGAGCCACTGCGCAGGCTGCGCGACACCGGTGCCGACCTCCTCGTCGAGCTGGGCAGACACGCCGCCATCGACGTCTGGGGCGTGGACAGCGAGCCACTGACCGACAAGTTCCGACAGGTGGCCCGGGTCCGAGGCAGGGGCCACCTGCCAAGGCCGCGGCTGCTGTCCCAGCTGGCCCGTCGACGCGTCTATGTGCACCCCGCGCGGTGGACGTCGTTGGACGTCGGGCTCATCGAGGCGATGTACGTCGGGCTTCCCATCGTGGCGTTCGCCTCGACGATGGCATCGACTCTGATTCCGCCCGAGGCGGGAGTCGTCAGTGCTGACGTCCGGACGTTGGAGCTGGCGACGGAGGCGTTCGTCGTCGACTACGGTGCCGCCGCCGGCGCGGGCAAGGCGGCGCGCGACTACGCCGTCGCACACTTCGCCATGGAGCGCTTCCTCGCCGAGTGGGATGCCGTCATCGCCGAGCTCGCACCGTGAGCGCCGATGGCGCGGCCCAGTTCGTGCCGGACGTCCGTAGCCTCGGCGCGCTCGCCGAGGCCGCGAAGCAGTGCCACGGTTGCGACCTGTATCGAGACGCCGAGCAAACGGTGTTCGGGGCAGGCCGCCCGTCCGCACGCATGATGCTGGTCGGCGAACAGCCAGGCGATCAGGAGGACCGTGCCGGCCAGCCCTTCGTCGGTCCGGCCGGAAGGGTGCTGGACAAGGCATTGGAGACCGCATGCATCGCCCGCGACACGCTGTACGTCACCAACGCGGTCAAGCACTTCAAGTTCGTCCGCGCCGAACGCGGGCAACGCCGGATCCACAAGACTCCGAGCCGGATCGAGGTCGTGGCATGCCGGCCGTGGCTGTTCGCCGAGCTCGAGACGATCACGCCGGACGTCGTGGTGCTCATGGGTGCGACCGCGGCCAAGTCATTGTTGGGCAACGACTTTCGTCTCACTGCCCACCGTCGTGAAGTGCTCCGGGTCCAGGAGTCCCTTGACGTGCCACCCAACCAGGCCGAGGTGGTCGTCACCGTGCATCCCTCGTCGATACTGCGGGGTCCGCCCGATAGCCGCGACGAGGCCATGGACGGACTCGTCGCCGATCTCCGCTTCGCTGCGGAACGACTCTCGGAGGCGTCGCCGCATCGATGACCGCGGTAGTGGGTACCCCAGTGGCGGTATCGTGCCGAATGTCATCGAGCGGAAGTGGGGATACGCCGTGCTGGGTCTACCCGAACACGTCCATGCTTGCCTGTTCGATCTCGACGGGGTGCTGACCGACACCGCCAGCGTGCACCGCAAGGCGTGGAAGGCCATGTTCGACGACTTCCTGCGCCGACGCGCCGAGCGCACCGGCGATACGTTCAGGCCGTTCGACGCCAACACCGACTACTCCGAATACGTCGACGGCAAGAAGCGGCAAGACGGTGTTCGGTCGTTCCTCGCAAGTCGCGGCATCGAACTTCCCGAGGGCGAACCCGACGACGGTCCCGATGACGAGACCGTGGAAGGCCTGGGCAACCGCAAGAACGAGGCGTTCCTGCGCACCCTGCACGAAGACGGCGTGAAGGTATTCGACGGATCGCGGCGGTATTTGGAAGCCGTTAGTGCTCAACGGCTTCCGGTGGCAGTGGTGTCCTCCTCGGCCAACACCCGAGAGGTGCTCGACGTCACGGGCCTTGCACAGTTCGTCGATCAACGCGTCGACGGCGTCACCATGCGCGACGAGAATATCGCGGGTAAACCGGCGCCGGACTCCTATCTGGAGGGCGCGCGGCGCCTCGGCGTCGAACCGGGCGAGGCAGCGGTGTTCGAGGACGCGCTGTCCGGCGTGGAAGCCGGCCACGCCGGACACTTCGGCATCGTCGTCGGCGTCGATCGGGTGGGGCACGCCGACGCGCTCAGGGAGCACGGCGCCGACGTCGTCGTCGAAGACCTCTCCGACCTGCTGACCGCCCCGTGATCACCGAAGACACGTTTCCCGTCGAACCGTGGCAGGTCCGGGAAAAGACGTTGGATCTGGACTTGCTCGCGCAGTCCGAATCGGTGTTCGCGCTGTCCAACGGCCACATCGGTTTACGCGGAAACCTCGATGAAGGCGAGCCCCACGGTTTACCTGGCACCTACCTCAACTCCTTCTTCGAACTCCGCCCGCTGCCGTATGCCGAGGCCGGCTACGGCTACCCCGAAGAAGGACAGACTCTCGTCGACGTCACCAACGGCAAGATCGTGCGACTACTCGTCGACGACGAACCCTTCGACGTGCGATACGGCGAATTGGAACACCACGAGCGCGTCCTCGACTTCCGCGCCGGCACGCTGACCAGGACCGCGCGCTGGCGCTCACCCGCGGGCCGCCGGGTGGCCATCACCACGACTCGCCTGGTCTCACTGGCCCAGCGCGGAGTGGCCGCCATCGAGTACATCGTCGAAGCGCTCGACGAGTTCGCCCGCATGACAGTCCAATCGGAGCTCGTCGCCAACGAGGACCAGCCAGAGACGTCCCGCGATCCCCGCGCCGCGGCGCTGCTCTGCAAACCGCTTCAGGCCGTCTCCCACGATTGCGACGGACTGCGGTCCGTGCTCCTTCACCGAACTCGATTGAGCGGTCTCATGATGGGCGCGGCCATGGACCACGACGTCGAGGTGCCCGGCCGGGTCGAGACGCACACCGAGGCCGACGAGGACCTGGCCCGCACCACCGTGATCTGTGGATTGCGGCCCGGCCAGAAGCTCCGCATCGTCAAGTACCTTGCCTACGGATGGTCCAGCCTGCGCTCACGGCCTGCGCTGCACGATCAGGTCGCAGGGGCGCTCGCCGGCGCCCGCTACACGGGATGGCAGGGACTGCTCGATGCCCAACGCGCCTATCTGGACGGGTTCTGGGACGGCGCCGACGTCGAGGTCGAAGGCGATCCAGAATCGCAACAGGCCGTCCGGTTCGGCCTCTTCCACGTCTTGCAGGCCAGCGCCCGTGCCGAGCGTCGCGCCATCGCGGGCAAGGGCCTCACCGGCACCGGCTACGACGGCCACGCCTTCTGGGACACAGAGGGATTCGTGCTGCCCGTGTTGACCTATACCCACCCGCAGGCGGCCGCCGACGCGCTGCGATGGCGCGCGTCGACTCTCGACCTCGCGCGGGCGCGCGCCCAGGAACTCGACCTGGCAGGTGCGAGTTTCCCGTGGCGGACCATCCGCGGGCAGGAGTGCTCGGCCTACTGGCCGGCAGGCACCGCGGCCTGGCACGTCAACGCGGACATCGCGGCCGCGTTCGAGCGCTATCGCATCGTCACCGGAGACCAGTCGCTGGAGGCCGACTGCGGCTTGGAGGTGCTGGTCGAAACCGCCCGGCTATGGCTGTCCCTCGGCCATCACGATCGCCACGGGGCGTGGCACCTCGACGGTGTCACCGGCCCCGACGAATACACGGCGGTGACCCGCGACAACGTCTTCACCAACCTGTTGGCCGTCCACAACCTGCGAGTGGCCGCAGCAGCATGCGGCCGCCACCCCGAGGCCGCCCGCGCCCTGAACGTCACCACCGAGGAAAGCTCGGCATGGCGGGACGCCGCCGATGCAGCGCACATTCCGTTCGATGACGGTCTCCGGGTGCACCAGCAATGCGACGGGTTCACCACCTTGCGCGAGTGGAACTTCAGCGACGACACCGAATACCCTCTGCTGCTCCACGAGTCGTACGTGCGGCTGTATCCCGCGCAGGTGATCAAGCAGGCCGACCTGGTGCTGGCGATGCATTGGCGCAGTCACGAGTTCACCGCCGAAGAGAAGGCCCGCAACGTCAATTACTACGAGCCGCGCACCGTGCGGGATTCGTCACTCTCGGCGGCGACGCAGGCCGTCCTCTGCGCCGAGGTCGGCCACCTGGAATTGGCTCACGATTACGTCTACGAAGCGGCCTCGATCGATCTGCGCGACCTGCATCACAACACCCGAGACGGTCTGCACATGGCATCTCTGGCCGGCGCGTGGACGGCGCTGGTGGCCGGCTTCGGCGGGCTGCGCGACGACAACGGCCTCCTGGAATTGGACCCGCAGCTACCCGAGGAGATCAGCCGATTGCGATTCCGATTGCGTTGGAGAGGCTTTCGGGTGACCGTCGACGTGGACCACGAGCAGGTGAGTTACACGTTGAGCAACGACTCGGCCGAACAGGACAGTTTGGGCATTCGTCACGCCGGCGTTGATCTCGAACTGACCGTCGGCGCCACTCATCCCGTAGCGCTGGCACCGCGACGGGCCAT
>JAOPWT010000559.1 GCA_025965555.1 Mycobacterium sp. | reverse complement strand
ACCGACAACGGAGAGAACTGGACCGTCGCGCCAACGTCGGTCCGCTAAAACTACCCGTGGAGCGGAAACGCGAACTTCCAGCAGGGCGCCTTCGTCCGGCCTGGCGACGGCTACGTGTACAGCTACGGCACGCCGAACGGCCGCCAGGGCGCCGCCTACGTCTCGCGCGTCGCGGAGAAGGACATCCTCGACACCACCAAGTACGAGTACTACAGCCAGGGCACGGCGGGCGGCTGGTTCGGCTGGGGTGCCACCCCCGCAGGCTGGTACAAGAACCAGCCCGCGAAGGCGTCGGCGGTCTTCGGCCAGGACACGGGGGCGTGCGGCGTCGCCAACCCCGGTAACCAGGTCAGCGAGATGTCGGTCCAGTACAACAAGCAGCTCAAGAAGTACGTGGTGCTCTACGGCGATCAGTTCAACAACATCGTCATGCGGACCTCAGACACCCCGCAGGGCGGCTGGTCGGCGGCGAAGGTCCTGATGGGGCAGCAGCCCGGCGGCATCTACGCGCCGATGATGCACCCCTGGTCGCCGTCCACGATGGGCACCGGTACCGATCTGTACTGGAACCTCTCGCTGTACTCGGAGTACAACGTGATGCTGATGAAGACCGATTTCACCAAGCTGTAGGCAGCGAAACATGGTGTGCTGGAGGGTGATCGGAGCGGCACTGGCCGCGATGGTCCTTTCGCCGTGCGGGCTGGCCACCGCCGATCCAGCAGTACCCCAGCCGGATACGTCCTGCGCCGCCGATCTCGACGGCGCGATGACGTGGCCAACCGATGCGAAGGCGCCACTCGTCTGCGCAGCGGGCAGCTGGGAACCCGTCGCCGATCCCTATCCGATCAGCGACCGGTGGGTGAGCTACGGCCGGGCCATGACGTTGCACGGCCAGGGACGGCCCAACCCCAACCTCCTGTCGGGAGATTGGACCGCCACTCCGCTCAGCCCTGACAGTCACTGCGCCGCAACACAACTCGCGGTGATACCGGGCAGCCCGACCGTGGGGGCACCCCGCCACGACGAGGCAGCGGCCGGTCAGTCACTGACGCTGAAGGTGGTGCCCGTGCTGTTCACCATCGAGATGACCGGCGACTGCCTGTGGCAGAAGTCGGGTTAGTGGTGACCGCCACCCACGTCGACGCCACCGCCACCGATGTCGACGCCGCCGGTAGCGACGTCGATGCCGCCGGTGCCGATGTCGACGCTGTCACCGCCACCGTTGTCCATCGGCGCCGGGGCGAAGAAGTCGTTCGCCGGCGGGGCGAAGTCGTCCTGCGGTGCTGGTGCGGGAACGTCGCAGTTGCCATCGATGACGACCTGACCCGGTTCGCAAGCGATCGTGTCGTCGGCGGCGGCCACCGGCGCGTAGATCGCCGCTGAGACGGCAAGCGCTGCGCCTGCGGTGGTCAATAGAGCAATGGTTCGGGATCCCGTGGTGCGCATCACACGCCTCTTTCTGTTGCTGAATAGGACAAAATAACAGGCCTACCTGGTTTTTAACAGGGGCGTTAGTTTTGCGTTCATGGCGCGACGTAGACCGACGTCTCAGAACACCCCGTGATCGAATGCCCCGCCGGGAACGAGCGCGGGTCGGCACCGACGATGACCTTGTCCCGGTAGTACGCGTGAGTCCGATCCGCCGTGCATTCGAAGTTCGCGTTCAACACCCGAAACGTAGCCCCGTCGGCGTCCGGGATCGGCTTGCCCATCCGGTACGCATGGCGAGAGTCGTGGGCGAAGGAGCCGTCGAGCACCTCGAAGGACTGCGCATCGGCGTCGGCGATGCGGACGGTGAAGTAGAAGATGCCGCCGACGTCCTGCGCGTACCCACCCCTGAGTACGCGAAAGGTCGCAGGGTCCGCGCCGACGATCGGGTTTCCGTTCACGTGCACGGTCCGGCCGTCCCTGGTGAAGAGGTAGTAGTCGGAGTCGGAAAGGATCGTGAAATGCGCGGGGTCATCGGACAACACGCGCCCGTCCGACCAGTACACCGCACGTGCGTCCTTGGCCAGGTTGCCGCCGAGCAACTCGAAGTGGGCAGGATCATCGCTGAGCACCGTGTCGCGTTGGTAGACGTGTTCGCCATCCTTGGCGAAACCAGGACGGTCGAGCAGCACGAAGCTCGCAGGATCGGCGTCGGGCAGCGGGCGGCCGTCGACGTAGACCGTCGAGCGGTCCTTCGCAAAAGTCCGATCGAGCGCATCGAACGACGCCGCGTCGGCGCCGTCGATCTGGGTCGCCCTACCGGGAAAGGCCTGCAGGAAGAAGACCGCATCCCCACGGACGTGATAGCCGGCCGAGTCGAAGACCGGGTTCGGCGCCCCGTCCCGGCTGCAGGCCGGCAACGCCGCGAAAATGGCGACGCAGGCGGCGGCGATCAGCCTGCGCATCGCCCTGGCGGATGGGGCCATCCGGTCATGGCGCAACGGTACTCGGCCATCTCGACTCTTCAGGCGCTGATTTCGCTTCAGGCCCTGATTCCGCAGCGGACTTAGACTCGAGCGGTGCGTGACGTGCTGAACGAGCTCATCTCGGTGTGGCGTGCCGGAGGCACGGCAGGGGTGGCGACCGTCGTGCGCACCATCAAGTCCGCACCAAGGGCGGCGGGTGCGGCCATGGTGGTCTCCCCCGATGGCACGGTCTCCGGCTCGGTTTCGGGTGGCTGCGTGGAAGCCGCGGTCTACGAGTTGGCCCGTGAGGTGGTGCAGACGGGGCGCCCGCAACTGCAGCGCTACGGCATCACCGACGACGACGCCTTCGCGGTGGGACTGACCTGCGGCGGGATCATCGACATCTTCGCCGAACCCGTGTCGCGCGCGACGTTCCCCCAATTGGAGACCGTGGCTGAAGACATCGCCGCACACCGGCCCTCGGCGGTCGCCACCGTGATCTCCCACCCCGACGTCGAGTGGGTCGGGCGGCGGCTCGTCGTCGGTGAGGCCAACGCGGACGGCTCGCTGGGCTCCACCCGCGCGGACGATGCCGTCGCCGATGACGCGCGCGGTCTGCTGGCCGCGGGACGCACCGCCGTGCTCACCTACGGTCCCGACGGTCAACGCCAGGGCGAGGGCATGGAGGTCTTCGTCGCCAGCCATGCCCCCCGGCCCCGGATGATCGTCTTCGGCGCCATCGACTTCGCCGCCGCGTTGACCCGCCAGGGCACCCTGCTCGGATACCGCGTCACGGTGTGCGACGCCCGCCCCGTCTTCGCGACACCCGCCCGCTTTCCCGCCGCCGACGAGGTCGTCGTCGACTGGCCCGACCGCTATCTCGCGGGTCAGCAGGCACTGGGCGCCATCGACGCCAAGACCGTGATCTGCGTTCTCACCCACGACCCCAAGTTCGACGTGCCCGTGCTCGCGGTGGCCCTACGCCTGCCACGGGTCGGATACGTCGGTGCCATGGGGTCCCGACAGACGCACTTCGATCGCCTCGATCGGCTGCGCGAAGTCGGCCTCACGGATGACGAGACGAGGCGGCTCTCCAGCCCGATCGGTCTCGACCTCGGCGCCCGCACCCCCGAGGAGACGGCCGTGTCGATCGTCGCCGAGATCATCGCCCGCCGGTGGGGCGGCGGCGGTCGTCCGCTCGCCGAAGTCGACACGCGCATCCACCACGACGGGGCGCAGATCGCCGCGCTCGGGCCCATCGACGTGCGATAACGACACTCTCGCTTTTTGATACACCGACTCTCTGTGTACGATAACGACGCTGTTGCAGCGATGTGACGCTTGCCACTTACCCGCGAAAGTAATCGAGGGAGCCAGACTTCGTGACCGCCACCCAGCCGGACGTTGCCCCGGATCCAGTCACCGCCCGTTACGCGGGCACGCGGGTCCCCCGCGTGGAGGACAACCGGCTGCTCACCGGCCGCGGCACCTTCGTCGACGACGTCGTCCGGCCGGGCATGGTTCACGCCTGTTTCGTCCGCAGCCCCTTCGCCCACGCCAGGATCAACGGCATCGACGCCAGTGCGGCACTCGAGCTGCCCGGCGTCCATGCCGTGTTCACCGCCGAGGACCTGAATCCCGACGTGCGGGAGGCGTGGCACGCCGTCGCTGGCAGGGACGTCGCCGACACCCCACGGCCGCCGCTGGCCGAGGGCGAGGCGAAGTTCGTCGGCGACCCCGTCGCCCTGGTCATCGCCGAGAGCCGTTACCTCGCCGAGGACGCCGTCGACCTGGTGGTCGTCGACTACGAGCCGCTGCCAGCCGTCGCGGACTTCCGCAGGGCGATCGGAGGCGCCGACGCCGGCGTCCCCGTCGTGCACGAGGCGTACCCCGACAACGTCGCGGGCGGCATGGCGGGCATGCCACCGGACGAGGAGCTGTTCTCGGCGGCCGCGCATGTCGTTAGCGAGAACGTCTACCAACAGACCTACGTGCCCGTGCCC
>JAOPWT010000548.1 GCA_025965555.1 Mycobacterium sp. | reverse complement strand
GTTCGACGTCGGTGAGCCCGTCGAGCGGTGAGGTGGGTCGATCGAGTTCTGGCGCGATTTCACCTGCCGCTCCCACCATCTCGACGACCTCCTCGACGCGTGTCACCAGAAAGGCCCCGTTCCTGATCAGCACGTGGCATCCGGCGGAGGCAGCCGACGTCACCGGTCCCGGATAGGCGCACACGGGACGGCCGAGGGCTTCTGCCCAGGAGGCGGTGTTGGCGGCGCCACTGCGCAGACCCGCCTCCACCACGACCGTGGCTCCTGACAGCGCGGCGACGAGGCGGTTGCGGGTGAGGAAGCGATGTCGCGCGGGCCGCACGCCCGGCGGATACTCGCTGACCAGAAGCCCCCGTTCACCGATGCGGCGCAGCATCGCCGCGTGTGCGGACGGATAGGGCACGTCAACCCCGCCTGCGAGCACCGCGACGGTGAGACCCTCCGCGGCGAGCGCCGCGCGGTGTGCCACGCCGTCGATGCCGAAGGCACCGCCCGAGACGACCGCCACGTCCCGTTCGGCCAGACCGGCGGCAAGATCGGCCGCCTGATGCTCGCCGTAGGAGCTCGAGGCCCGAGTTCCGACGATCGAGCACGAACGTTCGGCGACGTCGGCGAGCGAATCCTCCCCGATGACCCACAGCGCCATGGGCGGGTGTCCGGTCGGCCGGTCACACGCGGGCCTGCCACTGAACGACCTGAAGGCAAGCAGGGGCCATTCGGGATCATCAGCAGTGACCAGACGGCCACCCAATCGCGCTAAGACGTCCAAATCCGCTGCGCTGGAATCGATCTCGCGCCGTGCCTCGGTGAGTCGTCCAAGGCCCTTGATGTCATCACCCCGCTTGATCCGACTCGCGGCCTCGACGGGGCCGACGTCCGCCACGTAGGACGCCAGTTCCTTGGACGGCGGCTCGACGACTCGCGACAAGTAGGCCCACGCCCGGTGCTCATCGGTCATCGCGCACCTCCCGCCTGACGAAAGCTCAGCGCGGTGTTCACGTCGTCCAGCACGGGCATCGTGCGACCCGACAGATCCGCCAGCGTCCACGCGACTCTCAGTGTCCTGTCCATGCCACGGATGCTGAGTTCACCGCGGTCGAGGGCCGTTCGCAGCGGCGCCATCACCGTCCGGTCGAGCCGGAATCGTCGACGCAGCAGGGGTCCGCTGACCTCGGCGTTGGTGCGGACGCCGTGCGGCGCCCACCGCGATGCGGCCGCGTCGCGGGCAGCGGCCACCCGGTCGCGGACCGCGGCGGTGGACTCACCCTCTGCCGCACCGATCGCGCCGGACCTGACCGGATGCAGTTCCACCCGTAGATCGACGCGGTCCATCAGCGGGCCGGACAATCTACCGAGATATCTCCGCTTGACGACTGCCGCGCAGATACAGTCACTCGACTTGGCCGGGGCGCACGGACATGGGTTCGCCGCCATGACGAGCTGGAACCGAGCCGGATAGTGCGCCACGCCGTCGCGGCGCGCGAGTCGAATCTCCCCGTCCTCCAATGGCGTTCGCAATGCCTCCAGCACACTGGAACTGATCTCGGCGCACTCGTCGAGAAACAGCACGCCGCGGTGCGCACGGCTCACCGCACCCGGACGCGCGAGTCCCGAACCGCCACCAACCAGGGCCGCGACGGTTGACGTGTGGTGCGGCGCGACGAATACCGGTCGGGTGATCAACGGAGTGCCGCCGGACAGCAGGCCAGCCACCGAATGAATAGCCGTCACCTCGAGTGATTCCTCGTGCGTCAAGGGCGGTAGCAGACCCGGAAGACGTTGCGCCAGCATGGTCTTGCCGACTCCGGGTGGCCCCGTCAACAGCAGGTGGTGTGCGCCCGCGGCAGCGACTTCGACGGCGAACCTGGCATGCGACTGCCCGACCACGTCGGCGAGGTCGGCCATCGGCTCCGCCGCCGACGACGACGCGACCACTCTGTCGTCGAGCGAGCCCTTGCCCGCCAGCCAAGTCTGCAGCTGGCGCAGACTGCGGGCTCCCCACACCTGGATGCCGTCGACGAGGCTGGCCTCGGCGAGATTGTCGATCGGCACTACGACCGCGGCCCAGCCCTCCCGCTTGGCCGCCAACACCGCGGGCAACACACCCTTGACGGGTCGCACGCGCCCGTCGAGCGCCAGCTCGCCGAGCAGCACCGTCTCGTCGAGTACCGCCCAGGACTTCTTCTGGTGCGCTGACAAGACCGCCAGCGACAGGGCGATGTCGTACACCGAACCGGTCTTGGGAAGCGTGGCCGGCGACAGTGCCAGCGTCAGCCGCGCCATCGGCCAACTGTTGCCGCAGTTGGTGATTGCCGCACGTACGCGGTCACGCGCCTCCTGCAGAGCTGCGTCGGGCAGCCCCACCAGATGCACACCGGGAAGCCCCGAGGTGATGTCGGCCTCGATCTCCACGATCGCGCCGTCCACTCCGCATACCGCCACCGAGTACGCCCGCCCGAGTGGCATCACCCCACCCCCTCGACGTGGGTGATCTCCGGGATCGGACCCCTTCCGATGCGCACGCCGACGACATCGATGCGCACCTGGGCCCAACTGTCGGACTGAGCGGCCAGCCACGCCCCTGCGAGCCGACGCAGTCGCCGCACCTTCTGCGGTGTCACCGCCTGCTCGACGCCACCGAACCGATCGCTGGTGCGCGTCTTCACCTCGACGAACACCACCACCCCTGCTGTCACGTCCGCTGCGATGACGTCTAACTCGCCATGGCGACAACGCCAGTTGCGGGCCAGCACCTGCAACCCGCGCGACCTCAGATGCTCGACCGCGAGTTGCTCACCAAGCGCACCGATCTCGGCGCGAGTCCACGTTTCCGTCATGACCCCACCGTGCTGGTGGGTTGCGACAGAACCACCGCTCGGTGACCGCGTCATCCACAGACGCGAGTTCATCCACAGGTGAAGAGGGAGTGCGAATGCCGGGCGGGACGAGCCGTCGTCAGCGAGTGGCGGGCAGCAGTGCGATGAAGTTCTCCGCAGCGGCCTGCATCTGCGCAGGCGCGTACCCCGACTTGCTCAGTGCCTCATTGCCGCGAAGGAACGTGAGCACCAGCAGCGCCAGCTGGTCGGGATCGACACCGGCGTCGATGTCGCCTTCGCACTGCGCGGCGGCGATGGTGTCCGTCAGCAGCGCCTGGTACTTCTGCATGGAAGTCTTGACCCGACGGGCCACATCCTTGTCAGTGGAACCCAATTCGGCGGCGCTCTTGGCCATCAGGCAGCCGCGCTCGGCTTCGGCGGGCGTGGCGCTCGCCATGTTCCTGATGTGCCGGAGCAGGCGGTCGAAGGCCCGAACGTCCGAGGTGCTCAAGTCGTCGGCGACCGAACCCATGGTGACCCTGCAGTAGTCGTCGAGCGCTCGCATGTAGAGACCGTGCTTGTCCCCGAACGCGCCGTAGAGACTTCCTCGGCCCAGACCGGTCGCCTCCGTGAGGTCGTCCAACGACGTGCCGGCGTATCCGGCCGACCAGAACTGGTCGCGCGCGGCGGCCACGACGTCCTCTTCGGCGAATTTCCGTGGCCGGGCCATGCGTCCACCATACTAGTTGTTAACCGATCATTCCAGAACGCTGCACCATTGGTCGGGCGGCGGCCACGGATGCCCATCGTGCGAGGATGGCCCGCATGGTTGGCCGAATTCACCACCGGGCGGTCGTGTCGGCGCTGACCCTCGTGGCAGTTGCGGTCATCGGCGCCGGATGCGATTCCGGAACCGTCGTGAACACCGACGACGCCCGCCCCACCATCCAGACCAGCACGTCGGCGCCACCTCCGCTGCCCAGCCGGCCGACCAACGACACGCTGGCCAACGCCTTCGA
>JAOPWT010000545.1 GCA_025965555.1 Mycobacterium sp. | reverse complement strand
GTCCCCTTGTCGCAGAAGATCTTCCGGTGGTGGTGCGCGCATCGGAGACGGTGGAGGGTCGAGGCAGGCTGTACCGGTCGCGGCGGGCCCGCGATCGAGCCGCCTCGGCATTGCGGACCGCCGTGCTGCAGCGGGTTCTTCCCCGGCTCGGCCTTGGCGCTCAGTCCTCGCCCGCGTCGGTGGTAGAGACGGTCGCGCGGCGCGTTCAACACCAGCCGACCGCCATCGAGTACGCCCTGTTCGGCCCGCCCCCCTCCGATGACGCCGAACTGGTCAACCTCTCCCGGCTACTGGACGACATCGAAAGGCAGGTCGCCAACTCGTGAATCACCCGACGGCTTCGACAGCAGACCAGGACGGTGCGCGAAATGCGTTGCTGGCATTGCGTTCCGAGATCGGCAAGGCCGTCGTCGGACAGGACGCCGTGGTCAGCGGCCTGGTCATCGCGCTGCTATGCCGCGGCCACGTCCTACTCGAAGGGGTACCGGGCGTCGCCAAGACGCTGTTGGTCCGGACCTTGTCCGCGGCGCTGCAACTCGAGTTCAAGCGGGTGCAGTTCACCCCGGACCTGATGCCCGGCGACGTCACGGGATCCCTGGTGTACGACGCCCGCACTGCGGAATTCGAGTTCCGCGCGGGCCCGGTGTTCACCAATCTGCTCCTGGCCGACGAGATCAACCGCACGCCACCGAAGACGCAGGCCGCGCTGCTGGAGGCGATGGAGGAACGTCAGGTCAGCGTGGACGGTGACGCCAGGCCGCTCCCCGACCCCTTCATCGTCGCGGCGACCCAGAACCCGATCGAGTACGAGGGCACCTACCAACTGCCCGAGGCACAGCTCGACCGCTTCCTGCTGAAGCTCAACGTGCCGTTGCCGCCGCGGGATCAGGAGATCGCCATCCTGTCCAGGCACGCACGGGGTTTCGATCCGCGGGATCTCTCTGCCATTCGACCGGTGGCGGGGCCTGCCGAACTGGCGGCGGGTCGCGACGCCGTGCGTCGGGTTCTGGTGGCCGACGAGGTGATGGGCTACATCGTGGACATCGCCGGGGCGACCAGGCGTTCCCCCGCGCTGCAACTCGGCGTCTCGCCACGCGGCGCGACGGCACTTCTCGCGACGGCGAGGTCGTGGGCGTGGCTGTCGGGCCGCGACTACGTCACCCCCGACGACGTCAAGGCGATGGCACGGCCCACCCTGCGGCACCGCATCGCCCTGCGTCCCGAAGCAGAACTCGAAGGGGCCACCCCCGACGGCGTGCTCGACGGCATCCTGTCCGCGGTGCCGGTACCGCGCTAGTGGTGCTCACCGGCCGCGTCGGTCTGGTCGCCCTGGTCTGCGTCCTGCCGATCAGCGTCTCGCCCTGGCCTGCAGAGACTTTCGTCATCCTGCTTGGCCTAGTGCTGCTGGCGCTCGCCGCAGACGTCGCGTTGGCGGCCAGCACCAGACGGCTGCGGTTCACCAGGCTAGGTGACGGTGCCGCACGACTGGGTGAACCGGTCGACGCCGCACTGATCGTCGAGAACCCCGGACGCCGTGAGTTCCGCGGCCGGGTGCGTGACGCGTGGGCGCCGTCGGCCAGGGCCGAACCCCGCACTCATCAGGTGAACATCCCTGGCGGGCAACGCCTTCGAATCGACACGACGCTTCGTCCCATCCGTCGCGGTGATCAACGGTCGGCGCTCGTCACGGCGCGGTCCGTCGGCCCACTGGGACTTGCCGGCAGGCAGAGTTCGCACCGGGTGCCGTCACAGGTCCGGATCCTTCCGCCGTTCCTCTCGCGCAAGCACCTCCCATCGCGGCTGGCCAAACTCCGTGAACTCGACGGCGCGATCCCGATCCTGATCCGCGGCCAGGGCACCGAGTTCGACTCGCTGCGCGAATACGTCGTCGGGGACGACGTCCGCTCCATCGACTGGCGTGCCACCGCACGACGGGCAGACGTCGTCGTCCGGACGTGGCGACCGGAGCGGGATCGTCGGGTGGTCATCGTCCTTGACACGGGCCGGACGTCCGCGGGCCGCGTCGGCATCGATCCCACAGCGAGCGATCCCAGCGGCTGGCCGCGCCTGGACTGGTCGATGGACGCCGCACTGCTGTTGGCTGCCTTGGCATCCCGGGCCGGTGACCACGTCGACTTCGTGGCGCACGACCGGGTGTTGCGGGCCGGTGTCTACAACGCGTCCCGCAGCGAACTGCTGCCTCAACTCGTCGCGGCGATGGCGCCGCTGCAACCCGCGTTGATCGAGTCGAACGCGGCCGCGATGGTCGCGACGGTGCAGCGGCGCATCCGGCGGCGCGCGCTGGTGGTGCTGATGACCGATCTGAACCCGTCGGCGCTCGACGAGGGCTTGATGGGCGTCCTTCCGCAGCTGTCGGCCAAGCACCAGGTGGTGATCGCCGCCGTCAGCGATCCTCGAGTGGACCTCCTGGCGGCCGGACGTTCCGATGCCGCCGAGGTGTACGACGCCGCTGCCGCGGAGCGGGCCCGCAACGACCGGGGCGCCATCGCGACGCGGCTGCGCCGATACGGTGTCGACGTCGTCGACGCCAGGCCCGATGAATTGGCGCCTGCTCTGGCCGACCGCTATCTGGCGATGAAGGCAAGCGGCATGCTGTAGCGAGGCCAGTCCGTACCCGCGCGCAGGGTCGTCCTAGCTGGTCGGCACCAGATCCGGCGCGTCGTCGACGTCACCCGTCTCACCCGCGGAGGCGGCCCTGCGGCCGAAGTGGATCACGTAGGCCAGGAAGGCGACCTCGGCCGCCACGCCGATCGCGATGCGCAGGAACGTCGGCAGCGGTGACGGCGTGACCAACGCCTCGATGAGACCGGACACCAGCAGCACGGCCGCCAGCCCCACGGCCACCGACACGACGGCACGGCCCTGCTCGGCGAGCACCTGTCCCCGAGGTCGATCGCCCGGCGACACCACCGACCAGCCGAGCCGCATCCCCGCCGCCGCAGCCAGGAATACCGCGGTCAATTCGAGCAGTCCGTGCGGGACCAGCAGGCCGAGGAAGACGTCGGCCTTGCCCGCATCGAACATCAGCCCGCCAACGACACCGAGGTTGGCGGCGTTCTCGAACAGCACGTACGGGATCGGCAGACCGAGCAGGATCGCGTACCCGATGCACTGCGCCGCGACCCAGGAGTTGTTGATCCACACGCGCAGGGCGAACGAGCCCGCCGGGTTCTCGCTGTAGTAGGTGGCGAACTCGTGGTTGACGATTTCGGCGATGTCCGCGGGCGTTCCGACCGTGGCCTGCACCTCGGGATTGCCGGCCACCCACACGCCCATGACGGCGGCGACGACGAAGAACGTCACGGCCGAGGCGAGCCACCACCGCCAGGACCGGTACGCCACGACGGGGAACGACACGGTCCAGAAGCGGGTGAACTCACTCCACAGTGGGGCGTGGGCGCCGGTCACGGCCGCCCGTGCGGTGGCGACCAGACCCGAGAGCCTGCCGACCAGCACCGAGTCGGACGACGCGCTGCGCACCATCGAGAGATGCGTCGATACCCGCTGGTACAGATCGACCAGCTCGTCGACCTCGGCGCCGGTCAGCTTGCGGCGACGCTTGACCAGGTACTCGAGCCGGTCCCACGCGGGCCGGTGGGCCAGCACGAATGCGTCGACATCCACGTGGCAAATCCTAGTAGCGTTGTTTGGCATGGTGGCCCAGCCCGAGCCGATGGTCACGGGTGACGCCGTGGTGCTCGACGTTCAGATTGCGCAATTGCCCGTTCGTGCCATGGCCGCGCTGATCGACCTTACGGTGGTCTTCATCGGCTATCTCGTCGGCGTCATGCTGTGGGCCGTCACGATCTACGACCTCGACGCGGCCCTGTCGGCGGCGGTGCTCGTCATCTTCACGATCCTGACCATCGTCGGCTACCCGGTCGTCTTCGAGACCGCGACCAGAGGCCGTTCGCTGGGCAAGATGGCGGTTGGGCTACGCGTGGTCTCCGATGACGGTGGCCCAGAACGCTTTCGCCAGGCGCTGTTTCGCGCACTGTCCGGGTTCATCGAGATTTGGATGTTCGCCGGTGGTCCCGCTGTCATCTGCAGCATGCTGTCGGCCAAGGGCAAGCGCATCGGCGACGTGTTCGCAGGCACCATGGTGATCAGCGAGCGGGGACCGAAGTTGACGGCACCCATTCCGATGCCACCAGCGTTGGCGTGGTGGGCGTCGTCGCTGCAGCTGTCCGGGCTTCGCCACGAGCAGGCCGAGCTGGCACGTCAGTTCTTGTCCCGCGCAAATCAGTTGGAGCCTGCCCTTCGCGATCAGATGGCCCACCGCATCTATGCGGACGTCGTCGCTCAGATCTCTCCGCCCCCGCCCGCAGCCGCACCGCCGCCACTGGTGCTGGCCGCCGTGCTGGCCGAACGTCACCGCCGGGAACTGGCCCGGCTGCGCCCTACCGCGCCACGGCCGCCCGCGTACGCGCCACCGCCGTCCGCACCGCCCATGGTCTACGCCCCGTCCGCGTACGCCAGGCCGGCCGAGCCGCCACCTTCGGCTCCGATGTCGCCACCGGGGGGCTTCCGCGTCCCGGATTAGTGGGACATCACTGTCCCACTATGGGTCAGTTGTGCTAGATTGGTGCACATGTCTGCCCCGTTGTCGGCCGTAGGTGGCCCGCGCTCGCGCACTCGTAAGGCGATTCTCGATGCCGCGATGGTCGTCCTCGGCGACAACCCGGGCGCCTCACTTGGCGACATCGCCTCGGCCGCCGAAGTCGGACGCAGCACGCTGCACCGGTACTTCGCGGAGCGCTCGGACCTGCTGCGCGCCCTTGCCCTGCACGTCCATGCACTGAGCAACGCGGCCATCGAGCACGCCGAGCCGGATTGCGGGCCTGCCGAGGAGGCGTTGCGACGGGTGGTGGAGTGTCAACTGGACCTGGGGCCCATCGTGCCGTTCGTCTACAACGACTCGTCCATCACGTCCGATCCGGAGCTGGCCGCCGAACTCGACACCGGCGATGAAGTGATCGTCGAGGTGCTCGACCGGGTCGCCACCCAGGGCACGGCGGGACCACCCGGTTGGCCCCGATTGGTCTTCTGGGCGCTGCTGCACGCCGGGTACGAGGCCGCGCGACGAGGCACTCCACGAGTCCAGGTCGTCGACGCCATCATGGCCAGCCTCACCCACGGCACCATCAATCCGAACCAGTCTTGACGTCAAGGGTTCCCACCCCCACGTAGTTTCCAGTAGTTCTCAGGAGCAATCGAATGTCCACCCACCTGGACGTCAGCGCGACGTCCACCCCTACACCGAGACGCGCTTGGGTCGCGCTGGCGGTCCTCATGCTGCCGGTGCTGCTGATCGCCGTCGACAACACCGTGCTGGCCTTCGCGCTGCCCAGCATCGCCCAGGACTTCCGCCCGGCCGCGACCACGCAGTTGTGGATCGTCGACGTGTATTCACTGGTGCTGGCCGCGCTGTTGGTCACGATGGGCAGCCTCGGCGACCGGGTCGGCAGGCGTCGGCTGCTGATGATCGGTGCGGGCGGTTTCGCGGTCGTGTCCGCCGCAGCGGCGTTCGCTCCCAGCGCCGAGTACCTCGTCGCGGCGCGCGCACTACTCGGCGTCTTCGGCGCGATGCTGATGCCGTCGACGCTGTCGCTGATCCGCAACATCTTCACCGACGCTTCCTCGCGACGGCTCGCCATCGCGCTCTGGGCGTCCTGCTTCACCGCAGGCTCCGCGCTCGGCCCGATCGTCGGCGGTGCGCTGCTGCAGCACTTCCACTGGGGCTCGGTGTTCCTGGTCGCCGTGCCGATTCTGCTTCCGCTGCTGGTGCTTGCCCCGCGACTGGTGCCAGAGTCGCAGGATCCGAACCCTGGCCGACTGGATCTGTTCAGCGTGCTGCTGACGCTGACGACGATGCTGCCTCTGGTCTGGTCCATCAAGTCGGCGGCGCACGACGGTTTGTCGTGGTTGGTCGTCGGTGCCTTCGCCACCGGTGTCGGCTCTGGCGTGCTCTTCGTTCGGCGCCAGAGG
>JAOPWT010000544.1 GCA_025965555.1 Mycobacterium sp. | reverse complement strand
GACGCTGATGTCCTTGGCTTCACCGTTGATTCGCATCTGCACCTGCGCGGTCTGCCCCTGCGTGGGCGGGGCGTCGGCTTCGCAACCGGATGCCAACGACGCGGCGGCGACCGCTCCACTGACGGTGATCGAGGCGCCGACGAACGTGCGGCGGTTCATCTCTGGAGCCACCGGCGCGATCGTACGCCGCGAAACTGGCAGCCCGCGGAAGGCTCTAGCGGCCGACGCGCGCCGGATCGGGCAGCACCAACGAGAGCACCCAGCTGACGATCGACAGCACGATGGCGGCCCAGATCGCCGTCCACCAGAAGTCCTCGATGTACAGCCCCCAGTGCGTGGTGTTCTCGGTGATCCGCGACGTGATCCACAACATCAGCGCATTGATCACGACGTGGATCAGGCCAAGGGTGAGGACGTACAGCGGTATGGAGATGAGCTGCACGATCGGCTTGATGACCGCGTTGACGACGCCGAAGATCACCGCAACGACGAAGATGATGCCGACCCTCTGCAGCGTCGTGTCACCGCCGACGAACTCGATTCCGGTGACCACCTTGGTGACGACCCACAGGGCGAGGCCCGTAAAGGCCGCGCGGAGGAGAAACTGACCCACGCGCCGATCCTGCCATGCGCGGCCTGTCCGGGCTGTCGTCAACCAGACCTGAGCAGATAGATGTCCATGATCCAGCCGTGGCGGTCCCTGGCGTCGGCCCGTGCCGTGGCGATCCTCTCCCCGACGTCGGCGACCGTCCCCGCGAGCAGGATTTCGTCCGGCGTACCGAGGTAGGCGCCCCACCAGATCCGCGTCGTCGGCGGGCAGTCGAAAAAGGCGCAGTCACCGGCGAGCATCACCACCGCCGACCCCGAGAGCCCCTCCTCGCGGAGCCTGCGGCCCGTGGTGATGAGCACCGGCGCGCCGACGTCGTTGAGGGGGATGCGATGCCGCGCGGTGAGTGCCTGGATCGCGGTGATGCCCGGGATGACGTCATAGGTGAAGTCGAGGCGCAGGGCGACCATGTCGAGGATGCGCAGGGTGCTGTCGTACAACGACGGATCACCCCATGCGAGAAAGGCGCCGACGCCATCGTCGGACAGCTCGTCGAGCAGCGCCCGTGCCCATAGTTCGGCGCGCGCGGCGTGCCAGTCGGCGACGACCTGGCGATAGGCCGGGCTGTCCGGGGTCTCCTTGGACCTCGGCGGGTCGGCCAACTCGACGAACCGGTAACCGGGCTCGCGGATGAAGCGTTCGCAGATCTCGCGCCGCAGCGCCACCAGATCGTCTTTGGCCGAACCCTTGTCCATGGCGAAGAAGACGTCGACGTCGTTGAGCGCCTCAACCGCTTGGGCCGTGACGTAGCCGGGGTCACCAACGCCGATGCCGATGACGTGTATCCGACGCATCACGGAACCGTAAGTATCCGGTACCCGGGGTATTGACATCTTCGGCACGGCGTCATTAGGTTGCCAAGCATATCGGCGCAAGATTTCCGCTGAAGGGACGTCAACGATGACAGTGTCCATCACGACGAGGTCCATCTCGACGAGCACTGCCCCGACCCGCGAAGAGTTCTCCGAACGTCTGCTGCGGGGTTCGGTGAAGAAGTCCTACGAGCCGATCGTCGACATCGACTGGGACGCCCCGCTGGATCCCGACAAGTACTTCCTTCCGCCGAAGACGGTGTCGCTGTACGGAACGCCGGTGTGGGACGGCATGACCCGTGCCGAACAGATCGAGTTGTCGCGCCAGGAACTCGTCAACACGCTGTCGGCGGGCATCTGGTTCGAGAACATCCTCAACCAGGCACTGCTGCGGGACCTCATGCACCAGGACCCCACCTCGCGTGCGACGCATTACGCACTCACCGAGATGGGCGACGAGACCCGACACATGGTGATGTTCGGCAGGACGATCGAAAAGGTCGGCGCCAAGCCGATGCGGCCCAAGCTGTACCAGCGGATGATCATCAACGGCCTGCCGCTGGCGTTCAAGGGATCGCTGCTCTGGGTCGCGGCGCTCATCGGCGAGGAGATCTTCGACTCGTTGCAGCGGCAGATGATGGACGACCCCGAACTGCAGCCGGCCGTGCAGCGGCTCATGCGCATCCACGTCACCGAGGAAGCCCGTCACATCCAGTTCGCCCGCGACGGACTGCGCAAGCACGTCGGCGGCATGCGTTGGTACAACCGACTCTGGGTGTCGAACCTGCATGGCGTCGGCGGATTGTTCTTCCAGTATCTGTTCAGCAATCCCGCGCAGTACCGCCGCGTGGGACTGCCCGGCCGGTCCACGCGTCGGATCGCGCGACGGAGTCAGCACCGCCACGACACGCAGGTGCTCGGATTCGCGCCGCTTGCCGCGTTCCTCGACGAGGTCGGGCTGATGGGCCCGATCGCGCGCCGGATGTGGCGCCGCACGCACTTCCTGCCCGCCACCTCGTCGGCGTCGGTCACCGATGACGACGTCGTCGTCGACCAGGGCGATGACGTGTACGACGGTCGCGCCGTGCTGCGCGTCGGGGACGCGGACCACTCGGTGCGGGTCCGACTGACGGGGCATCTCGACCCCAACGATGGCCGATACCACTGGCGGGGAACGATTTTCGAGGCGGTTCCCGAGGACGTCCTGCGCACCCCGCGGGTGTCTCTGACCGTCGGCGACCGCACCGTGGCGGCCCGCATCACGGAGAAGACCCCGTGGGGCACCTACTCGGTGACTGGGGAGGGCGCTCCGCCATTCGCCTGACGGGAACTAGAACACGTTCTAGTATTGCGGTCATGCGGTTCACCTATGCGGAAGCCATGACCGACCCCAAGTACTACATCCCGTTGGCGAAGGCGGCCGACGAGGCCGGCTATCACGCGATGACCATCCCCGACAGCGTCGCGTACCCGGAGGTATCGGACTCGAAGTATCCGTACACCGAGGACGGCAACCGCGAGTTCCTGGACGGCAAGTCGTTCATCGAGTCGTTCGCGCTGATCGGGGCGCTCTCCGCGGTGACCACCAATCTGCACTTCAACATCTTCGTGCTCAAGCTGCCGATTCGTCCGCCTGCGCTGGTGGCAAAGCAGGCCGGTTCGCTGGCGGCGATGTTCGACAACCGCCTTGGCCTCGGCGTCGGCACCAGCCCGTGGCCCGAGGACTACGAGATCATGGGCGTGCCGTTCGCCAAGCGCGGCAAGCGCATGGACGAGTGCATCGACGTCATCAGAGGTCTCACCTCGGGCGACTACTTCTCCTACCACGGCGAGTTCTACGACTTCCCCAGCTTCAAGATGACACCCGCGCCCACGAAGCCCGTGCCGATCCTGATCGGCGGGCACGCCGACGCCGCGCTCAAGCGGGCCGCCCGCAACGACGGCTGGATGCACGGCGGCGGCGACCCCGCGGAACTCGACCCGCTGCTCGCCAAGCTGAAGAAGTACCGGGAGGAAGAGGACCGGATCGGGCTCGCCGACGAGTTCGAGATCCACGTGATCTCGATCGACGGATTCACCCTCGACGGGGTCAAGCGACTCGAGGACAAGGGCGTCACCGACGTCATCGTCGGGTTCCGCATCCCTTACATCATGGGGACGGACACCGAGCCGCTCGACGACAAGATCCGCAACCTGGAGTGGTTCGCGGAGAACGTCATCGCAAAGGCCGGCTAGGTACGGGTCACCAGGGCGTCGACGGCGCGGGCGCTAAGCACCTCGTCGAGGACCATGGCGGCGCCGCCGACGGTGCCGGACTGGCTGCCGTGCGTGGCGGGCATCACCTCGAGGGTGCGGGTGGCCTGCGCGGTCGCGTTGCCGTACAACGTCTCCCGCAATCCGGCGACGAAGATCTCGTAGGCTCCTGCCATGTCGCCCGCGACGACGACGACGGCGGGGTTGAGCAGGTTGACCGCGGCTGCGAGCACCTCGCCGACGTATCGACCGCTGTCGCGGATCATCCGTCGCGCCTCCGCGTCACCGCCATGGGCGATCTCGACGACGTCACGCAGGTTCCTCACCGAGCGGCCCTGCTGCTGCAGCGCGTGGACCAACGCCCAGCCGCCCGCGATGGCCTCGACGCAGCCGGTATCACCGCAGCGACACGGAAGTCCCTGTGCCGCAGCGATCTTGTTGTGGCCGAACTCGCCCGCGGCCTGCGCGGCACCCCGCTGCAGCACTCCCCCCGCCACGATGCCGGCACCGAGGCCGCTCGACGCCTTGATGACAAGCACGTCGTCGTACCCGTGGCCCTCGACGACGGCGATCGCGTTGGAGTCGTTGTCCATGATCACGGGCACACCCGAAAGACGTGGCAGTTCTTCGAAGTACGGCCGTAGCTCGACGCCGTCCCAACCGCGCAGGATTGGCGAGTCACGGCTGCACCCGCGGTCGCGGTCCACGGTGCCCGGCAGGCTGAGCCCGACGCCGTACACCGGGACGTCCGGGTACTCCTGCAACATCACGTCGAGACGCTTGACGACGTCGGGCATCAGGTCGTCGGGGCCGAGCGCCACCTCCTGATCGATGTCGGTGATCGACTTCACGTCGCCGGCCAGATCACACACGGCCAGCCTGGTGCGGCTGATGCCGACGGCGGCCGACAACACGATGCCCGCGGCGGCGTCGAAGGACAGCAGCGTTGGCGGGCGACCTCCGGTCGATGGCGCCTGTTCCCGTTCGCGCACCAGGCCGAGGCCGGTCAGCGCGGCGATCCGGGAGGCGACGGCGGTGCGGGACAGACCGGTGAGGTGGCCGAGCTCCGTGCGCGTGATGTCTCGTCGATCCCTGATCAATGCGAAGACATCGCCCGCGGTGCCCCTCCCGTCGCTGCGCTCGCCCTTGATGCCTCTCCCGTCGCTGCGCTCGCCCTTGATGCCCATGCCTCGATTGAACCCGAGAAACGTAAGCCACACCACTTTTGTGTCCAAAAAGACAAAAGTCGGTTTGATGAAAGGCGTAAGTGCGGCTACCGTTGGCGCCGTGACCAGATCACTGGACCGACCCTCCTCAGTACCCATGTCCGTCGTCTCACCGCCTCCGGCCGTGCGATGGCTTGCCGTGCTCGCCCTCGCCGTCGGCAGCTTCGCCATCGGCACGACCGAGTTCGTGGCCATGGGCCTGCTGCCCGACATCGCCTCGAGCCTCGACATCACCGAACCCATCGCCGGTCACGTCATCTCCGCGTACGCGCTCGGCGTGGTCGTCGGCGCCCCGGTCATCGCCTCCCTCACCGCGCGGATGGCGCGCAAGACCCTGCTGCTCGGCCTGATGGCGGTGTTCACCCTCGGCAACCTGGCCAGCGTGCTGGCCCCGAGCTACGAGACCCTGATGGCCGCCCGCTTCGTCTCGGGCATTCCGCACGGTGCCTTCTTCGGTGTCGCCGCCCTGGTCGCCGCCCACCTGATGGGTCCGAAGAATCGCGCCAAGGCGGTGGCGCACGTGATGACCGGCTTGACCATCGCGACCGTCCTCGGCGTCCCGATCGCCTCCTTCCTCGGCCAGACCTTCGGTTGGCGCAGCGCGTTCGGCCTTGTCGTCGTCATTGGCGCCGCCACCCTGACGGCCATCTGGCACTGGTTGCCCGACCTCAAGTCGATGCACGTCACCAGCGCGCTGACCGAGCTCAGCGCACTCCGTCGTCCACAGGTATGGCTGGCGCTTCTCATCGGCATGGTCGGATTCGGCGGCATGTTCGCCGTCTACACCTACGTGGCGACGACGCTCACCGATGTGTCAGGACTGTCCCGCGCCCTGGTTCCCCTCGGGCTCATGATGTTCGGCATCGGCATGGTGGTCGGTAACCTGGTCGGCGGCAAGATGGCCGACATCTCGGTGGTCAAGGGCCTCTACGCCTCCATCACCGCCCTGGGAGTGGCGACGGCACTGTTCGTCTGGGCTGCCCACAACCCGTGGACCGCGATGCTCGGACTGTTCTTCATCGGCGCCTCCGGCTCGGCGATCGGACCGGCGCTCCAGACGCGGCTGATGGACGTCGCGCACGGCGCGCAGACCTTGGCGGCAGCGCTCAACCACTCCGCGCTCAACATCGCCAACGCCGCGGGCGCCTGGATCGGCGGCCTGGTGATCGCTGCCGGATACGGCTACACCGCACCAGCCGCCTCCGGTGCCGCCATGGCCGTCGCAGGCCTTCTGGTGCTGACCATCTCGGTGCTACTGCAACGCTGGACGGAGCGCTCCGATGCCAAGTAATCGGCGCGCGACCGACGACGTCGACGACAAATGGTGCGTCCACGTCCACGTCCTCGGCCTTCGCCTGAACTTCGCGTGGCGGCCGTGGACCAGGTCGCGGATGAGTGGGCGGGAGCTGGCCGCAGCCGCCTGAGGTATCAGAGGTTGCACAGCAGACCGGCCGCGCGCATGTCACCGTCCACGACGAACCACAGCCGGACCTCGCCATCCCGGACCGCGGAGTGGATGCTGACGGACTCCCCCAGTTGAATCGGCTTGCGATACTCGACCACTGCCCGGTACGGGCTCGACACCACGTCCGGGTAGTGGGCAAGCACCTCGTGCACGCCGTGCCAATACACCGTGTTGTTGACATGCCTGAACAGGTCGATGTCGGTGTGTCGCAACGCAAACGGCGTCACCACGTCTGAGCTGGCCGGCCCAGGCAGCCACGGCCGCCACTTGAGTCGGGTGTTCTCGGTGGTCGTAGCGAACCGGTCGAACATGCCCTCGGAGATCAGCGACGGCGTCCCGGTGTCCTTGTTCATGTTGATCCAGAAACCCTCGGTCTCGATCCGGCCGCCATCGGAGCCGTCGAGCCGGACCCGCATCGAGCACCAGCGGTTGGAGATGCCCGAACACCAACGCCGGAACGTGATGTCGCTCGGCAGCTTCAACGGCTCGATGACGTCGATGACCGTGCGCTGAACGATCCAGTGCGGGTGAACGTCTGCATAGCCGCAGTCGTTCAGGTGCTCGGCGCCGACCTCCTGAATGTTGCGAGCCACGCCGTCCAACCGAAGACGGAGATCGGAGTCGATGTCGCTGGTGAGAAGGCGCCACCCCGTCCGGTAGACGTAGCCCTCCTCGGGCAGTGGGCTCAGCGGCTGTCGCACGGTAGCTAGTTCTCCTGGTCCCCGTCGTCGTCCTCTTCGATGACGTGGACCGCAGCCTCCTCGGCGGACGCCGCGCCCCCGTCGATGCCGACCTCACTACCCAGCAGATGGGCTTCGGTGTCGGCACTGAAGCCCTCGTCGGGTGCGACCAGCCGGCCGGCCCGCCGGTCGCCCACCTCGTCGTCGCCGGCCTGTTCGTCGGGGTCGTCGAGTTGCATCGCCGGATCGGGCTCCTCCTCGGACAGGAGTTCGTCCAGGGTTTCGTTCTCCCTTGGCTCCATCCACTTCTCCGGTGGCGAGTAGCCCTCGTCGAGCAGATCGTCGACGCCACGGTCGATCAGGGTGTCCTCCTGGGTCAGCTGATCGGAGTCCGCATCGCTGTAGTCGCTGCTCATGGCACCACGATGTCACAGTGCCGACGGTCAACTGTGCCAATGTGGTGGGATGACCGCA
>JAOPWT010000542.1 GCA_025965555.1 Mycobacterium sp. | reverse complement strand
GGGGCCAGCGGTCTGGCTCAGCTGACCGGCCTCCCGTCGGGCCCCCCGGACTTCTCGCGCGCCGGGGTTCTGGCCGCGGCGCGATCGGTCGCCGACGAACTCCACCGCCGCCTCGGCATCACCGTGGACGCCGCCGAACTGTTGACCGGCCGTGCGGGTCTGCTCGGCTTGTCACGGCGGGGGCGGATCTCGGCGGGCGGGGCGACGCGGCTCATCGCTGCGCGCGACGGGTGGTGTGCGTTGACGCTGTCCAGGCCCGACGACGCCGCCGCGGTCCCGGCGTTGGTGGAATCAGCTGAGCAGCAGGATGATCCGTGGCCTTCCGTCGAGGCGTGGGCGGTCGACCGTGGCGCCGCCGCAGTCGTCGAACGTGCCCGATTGCTCGGACTTCCTGCGGCGGTTGTCGGGGAGACGGGCGCGGCAGGCCCCGTCGTCCGGGGCGTCGGTCCCTCCGCCGCGCCGCGCGCGCTCTCCGACCTGCTCGTCGTCGACCTCTCGTCGATGTGGGCAGGGCCGCTGTGCGGCCGACTGTTGCAGCGCGCCGGCGCCACCGTCGTCAAGGTGGAGACTACGGCCAGGCCGGACGGGACCCGGGCCGGCTCGCGCGCCTTCTTCGACTGGATGAACGGCGGAAAGCATTGCTATGCAGCCGATTTCGATGACACCAGCCGCCTGCGTGCCCTGCTCGAGGCGGCGGACGTCGTCATCGAGTCATCACGGTCGTCGGCGTTGTACCACCGCGGACTCGGCGCAGACGACGTCGCCGCGCGAGACGGGCGCGTCTGGGTGCGGATCACCGGCCACGGTGCCGAAGGCGAACGGGCGAACTGGACGGCGTTCGGTGACGATGCCGCCGTGGCGGGCGGACTGCTGGGCCGAAGCGCCGAGGGGCCGGTGTTCTGTGGCGACGCCATCGCCGACCCGCTCACCGGACTGCATGCGGCGCTCGCCGTCGCCGAGTCGCTCTTCCGCGGGGGTGGCGAGGTCGTCGACGTGGCGATGGCGGCGGTCGCCGCGACATACGCGGCCCTGCCCGAGGGGGAGGTCGCGGATGACGACTGTCCCGCAGCGACTCCCAAGGAACCGGGGCCACAGCCCCTGGCCTCCGAGCTCGGTGCCGACAACCAACACGTCGAGCGGCTGATCGCCGAACGGAGACTGACCTCTTGCTGATTCAGCGTGCGCATCTGCTCGACGGGACGATCGCCGACGTCAGGACCGATCACCTCATCGTCGAGGTCGCGCCGGATCTGACCCCGGTCAGGGGGGAGTCGGTCTTCGATGCGTCGGGGTGCACCGTCATCCCCGGACTGCACGACCATCACGTGCACGTGCACTCCGCCGCGGCAGCGGCGGCGTCGGTGCGCGTCGGTCCACGGGAAGCGCACGGCCGCAACGGTCTTCGGGCCGCCCTTGCCACCGCTCACGTCGGCGAGGACGGCTGGATCAGAGCCGTCGGGTACCACGAGGCGGTCGCCGGGGAGTTGGATCGCGTGGTGCTCGACGAGGTCTCTCCGCCCGTGCCGGTGCGCGTGCAGCATCGCAGTGGGATCTTGTGGACGCTCAACTCGGCGGCCCTCGACCGCGTCGGCCTGCCCGGCCACCCGGACGGTCGGTTGCGCAGCGCCGATGCCGGCTGGTCCGGCGGGTTGGCGCGGCGGGAGACCGGCCTTGCCGACGTCAGCCGCAGGCTCGCCTCCTATGGCGTCACCGGAATGACCGATGCCACACCGGATCTCGGTATTGTCGACGTCGTGCGGTTCGCCGAGTCGCACCGTCATGGCGAGCTCCTGCAGCGGGTGCACTGCCTGGCACCCGGTAAGCGGATTCTGCACGACGACGATCTGGATCTGGACGAGTTGACCGCGTGGGTCGACGCGCGCCACGCCGAGGGCGCCGTCATCGCCCTGCACTGTGTCACCGCGGCGCAACTCGTCGTGACCATCGCCGCGCTGCGGGCGGCCGGAAGCAGTCCGGGGGACCGGATCGAGCACGCCGCCGTCGTCCCGGATGACTGTCTGACCGACCTCGCCGAACTCGGGGTGGTCGTCGCTACCCAACCGAACTTCGTCGCCGAGCGCGGGGATCAGTACCTCGCCGACGTTCCGCCCGACGAGCACCACCAGCTGTGGCGCGTGGCGTCGCTGATCGCGGCCGGGATCCCGGTCGTGATGTCGACCGACTTTCCGTTCGGCGACCTCGACCCGTGGGCCGCGATGCGGGCCGCGACACGGCGAACGACGACGTCGGGCAACGTCCTCGGCCCGCAGGAGCGCATCGACCCCGCCACGGCGCTGACGATGTTCCTCGGCACGGCGGAGCATCCGACCCTGGCGCGGTCGGTCAGCCACGGCGAACCCGCCGACCTGTGCATACTCAGCGGAACGCCCGACGACGTGCGCCGCGAGCTCGATGCGGGCCTGGTCGCCGCCACCGTCGTCGACGGCGATGTCGTGTACGAGCGCGGGTGATGGGGGCTAGCCGGTAGCGCCTCGTGCTGCCAGCCCGCATTCGGATTGGGGGTCAGCATTGCCGACGGTCGTCGCTGTGCGGGTGAAGATATGGGACATGCCCGTTAGGCGACCGTACACACCGAGGAGGCGCACTCATGACCACGTCAATCACCCGCAGCAGCCACACCCTTTCGCTGCTCGACGGTGAGGTCGTCGAGGAGTCCGAGTTGGGGTCGATGCGTCGGGTCACCGCCGACAACCTGCCGATGCTCAAGGGGCTCTCGATCAAGCGGGTGCTGCTCAACCCCGGCGCGATGCGGACCCCGCACTGGCACGCCAACGCCAACGAATTGACCTACTGCGTGTCGGGCACCGCACTGGTCTCCATCCTCGACGACGGCAGCAAGTTCTCCAGCTTCGTCATCACGGCCGGCCAGATGTTCCACGCCAGTTCCGGTTCACTGCACCACATCGAGAACGTCGGCGAGGACGTCGCCGAATTCATCATCGCGTTCCGCAACGAACGGCCCGAGGACTTCGGCTTCGGCGCCACGTTCGGCGCCTTCAGCGACGCCGTGCTGGGCAACACCTACGACCTGCCGGCCTCGGATCTCGCCAAGATCCGGCGCTCGACCACCGATCACAAGCTGGCCGCCCGCATCGGTGATCCGGTGATTCCGGCAGGCGCGTACTTCAGCGACCCGCACAAGTTCGACGTCGAAGGCCAGCAGCCGCCGCTGAACTACGCCACCGGCAACGCGCGCTTCGCCCGCGACCAGTACTGGCCCGCTCTCAAGGACATCTCGATGTACTCGCTGCGCGTGACCGAGAACGGCATGCGCGAGCCGCACTGGCATCCGGTCACCGCCGAGATGGGCTATGTCCAGCACGGCGAGGCCCGCATGACCGTGATGAATCCCGAAGGCGCCCTTGACACCTGGAACATGACCACCGGTGACATGTACTTCATCCCGCGCGCCTACCCACACCACATCGAGAACATCGGCACTGACGACTGGCACTTCCTCATCTTCTTCGACCAGCCGGTGCCCGCCGACATCGGCTACCGCGCCTCGGCCAGCGCCTACTCACGCGAAGTCCTCGCCGCCGCGTTCAACACCCACATCGACGACATGCCGACGTTCCCCTTCACCCCCGCCGATCCGCTGGTCGTCGGACGCGTCAACCCCGTCGACGCAGGCTGATCTATTCGAACCGAATCGAAGGGCACTGCAATGGCATTCATCACCACCTCTGAGGGCACCGAGATCTTCTACCGGGACTGGGGCCACGGTCAGCCCATCGTCTTCAGCCACGGCTGGCCACTGTCGGCCGACGACTGGGACAACCAGATGCTGTTCTTCCTGGCCGAGGGCTACCGCGTGATCGCCGCGGACCGGCGCGGGCACGGCCGGTCCACACAGACCCTCGGCGGACACGACTTCGACCACTACGCCGACGACCTGGCCGCCGTCGTCGAATACCTCGACCTGCGCGACGCCATCCACGTGGGTCACTCCACGGGCGGCGGTGAAGTGGTCCGGTACCTCGCACGCCACGGCGACAGTCGGGCCGCCAAGGCGGCACTCATCAGCGCGGTGCCACCGTTGATGGTCCAGACCGACGCGAATCCCGAAGGGCTGCCGAAGTCGGTGTTCCACGAGCTGCAGGCTCAGCTGGCCGCCAACCGTTCGGAGTTCTACCGCGCGTTGGCTTCTGGGCCGTTCTACAACTTCGACAAGCAAGGGCGGGAGTTTCCCGAAGAGCGCAGAGTGGCAATCATCGAGAACTGGTGGCGCCAAGGCATGATTGGGGGATGCCTGTCGCACTACGACGGAATCGTGGCGTTCTCCCAGACCGACTTCACCGAAGATCTGAAGAAGATCACGGTGCCGACCTTGGTGATGCACAGCACCGACGACCAGATCGTTCCGTACGCCGCCGCTGGGCCGAAGTCCGTCGAACTGTTGAAGAACGGCACCTTGAAGACCTACCACGGCTTCCCGCACGGCATGCCCACCACGCACGCCGACGTCATCAACGCCGACCTACTCGCCTTCCTGAAGGCATAGCGGAAGTGACTCATCTAGGTATTGGGAAATAGACTCAGCTTCGGTAGCCTTGGACGTCGACATGGAGCACTTCACCTTTGGCCGCAACAACGGCCTTCGCGTGTCCGCACTCGCGCTCGGCGCGGGGAACTTCGGCACGCGCTGGGGCTACGGCGCCGACGCCGGCACCGCCCGCGCGATGGTCGACCGATTCGCCGATGCAGGCGGCACGGCGATCGACACTGCCGCGAGTTACCAGGTCGGCGAGTCGGAGGAGAACCTCGGCCGCATCCTGGCAGGCAGGCGCAACCAGTTCACGATCGCCACCAAGTTCGCCATCGGTGGCACGTCCGACGGCAGCGGCGTCATGCAGACCGGCAACGGTCGCCGCGCGATGTTCCGTTCGGTCGAGGACAGCCTGCGCCGCCTCGACACCGATTACATCGACCTGCTGTACGTACATTTTCCCGACTTCGTCACCCCGATCGAGGAGATCGTCCGCGCGTTCGACGATCTCGCCAGCGCGGGCAAGATCCTCTATGCCGGGCTCTCCAACTTTCCGGCGTGGATGACGTCCCGCGGTGTCACCCTGGCCGAATTGCGTGGTTGGACACCGATTGCGGCGGTGCAGTTCGAATACAGCCTCGTCGAACGCAGCGGCGAGCGGGACAACCTCCCGATGGCAGAGGCGCTCGGGATCGGTGCGGCCCTGTGGTCACCGCTGGGCGGCGGGCTGCTGACCGGCAAGTACCGAAGCAGCAAGGCAGGCAGGCTCACGGAGTGGAATCGGTTGGTACATGCCGAGGACGAGCCGGTGAAGGCGGCAACCGTCGATGCCGTTCTCGACGCCGCGGGCGATCTCGGGGTGCCGCCGGCACGGGTGGCGGTGGCATGGCTGCTCGAACGCGCCAGACGGTCGCCCACGGGCGTCGTTCCGGTCATCGGCCCGCGCACGGTGGAACAACTGGACGACTACGTGGCGGCGCTCGACCTCGACCTGAGCGCCGAGATCTACGACCGGTTGGATCAGGCGAGTCGGATTCCGCTCGGCCAGCCGCACGAGCAGAACTCCGAGCGACGACTGACGGCCGTCGGCGGCGAGGGCTTCAGGACTGGGCCGATTCCCGTTGCGTGAGGTTCTTGCGCAACCAGGAGACCTGGCTGGCGAAGAACGCCTGCGACACACGCGCTTTGGGGACGACGCCGTCGAATCCGTGGAACGCTCCCGGCACGACCTCGACGTCGCATGGCACGCCGGCTGCCTTCAGCCGCTCGGCGTAGGCGAGGTCCTCGTCGTGGAACAGGTCATTGGAACCCACGCCGACCCAGGCCTGCGGTAGACCGCTCAGATCGGGATTGCGGGCGGGCACTGCGACATTGGGATCGGCGTCCCCGAGATAGCTGGACCAGCCGAAGGCATTGGACTTCTGGGTCCACAGTCGGTGATGGTGGTCGTCGAGGCCGTCCTGAGTACTCGACCGGTCGTCGAGCATCGGGTACACCAACAGTTGTGCCGCCAGTGCGACCTCTCCTCTGTCGCGCGCCAGCAGCGCCAGGGCAGCAGCGAGGCCACCCCCCGCGCTCGCGCCGCCGATGGCGACCATGGTGGGGTCGACGGCGGGCAGCCGGGCCATCCAGGTCAGCGCGCCGTAGCAGTCCTCGAGCGGGATCGGATACGGGTGTTCGGGCGCGAGGCGATAGTCGACGGCCACGACCGTCACACCCAGTGCGCGGGCGAACCGACGGCAGATGTCGTCGTCCTGCGCGGCACTGCCGATGACATAGCCGCCGCCGTGAATCCACAGCAGGGCGGCCCCGCTCGCCGCCGCGTCGGGCGAGCGATGCAGTCGGACGCGGACACCGGAGCTCAGTGTCAGGACCTCGACGTCGGAAGGGGTGCGGCGCTCCATCAGACGCGACGCCACGCGAAACACCGGCAGTGAGCTCGGGGTGATCATGCTGCGAGGGATCAACCGGGCGGTGCGCTTCAGCTCGGGATGAAATTCGGCCACCCGACCGACATTACTTATCGGGCCATCGCCGCGTATCCAATCCCGGTCGATGCGCACGCCGTCCCCGTACTGGCCTTGTCGTTCAGCGCGGTCTCCGGGGCCGTGGACAAGCTCGCCCCCACCTATCGGCAGGCGGCTGGCTCCCTGTTCGAGTGCTGACGCACATCATCACCATGGCGCTGCCGTGGTGGTCTACCCCCACGTTGGAAGCCGTTGCCCGCCAAATCTTCAGGCTCACCGATCGCGGACGGGCGTTCCAGGCGCGCGTATGTTCGACGATGCTCCTGCCGGATAGCACGCTAGAACGGTGGGATTGAATCGCAATCCACTTGTGCCGCTGCTTCATTGGCCGCGCGGTTGAGGTCGCGTTCGTATTGGATGCGGTAGGCGCGGTCTTCGGCGCGGGTGCGTTGGCGCCGGGGCAGGGTCAACCCGGCCGTGTGGGTGGTGGGCACGGTGGTGGTGGTGACGGGTGCCGTGGGTTCGCACAGGCTGGGGAACAGTAGCCGGCTGCCTGGGGTGGTGGTGTAGGTGTGTCCGTCGGGTGCGGTCCAGTGGACGGTGCCGTCGGGTAGTTGACGCTCGCGCCAGCCATCGGGCCCGCCCCAGAACGTCTTGAGTAGGTGGTTGGTGCGGCACAGGCATTTGAGGTTCGACGCGGACGTCGGGGCCGTAGGGCCACGGGATCGTGTGGTCCAAATCGCACCTGGTGGCCGGCACGGTGCAGCCCGCGAAGCGGCACGTCAGGTCGCGAGCGCGGATGAAGTCGGCCAGCGCCGCGGTGGGGGTGTAGCGCGGTTCGGGTGGGGCTTGGCCGGGGTGGATGATCCGGCGCAGGGTGGCGCCGTGGGCGGCGCGGCGGGCGACCGCGCCGGGCAGAA
>JAOPWT010000134.1 GCA_025965555.1 Mycobacterium sp. | reverse complement strand
GCGGCTGGAGCCGATCCCACGGACATGTCCGGCTATCCGTACGTCGCGGCCGTCATCGGTGGCCGGTTGTACATCGTGAACTCCGCGACGAATGCGCTCACCATCATCGACAGGACGGTCACGACCGTGGTGGACGTCGATCCGAGGACCCGCGCCGTCGATGCCATCCCCGCCGACGCGGCGCCCGTCGACATCGTCGTCCGTGGCGACCGGCTGTACGTGAGCAACATCAACTGCGGCACCGTCGCGGTGGTCGACGTGGCCACCAATCAACCCGTCGAGAGCATCAGAGTCGGCATCCAGCCCGGGCTGATGACCGCGACACCCGACGGTCGCACCATCTACGTCGCCGACGTCATGGGTGGCACCGTGCGGGTGATCACCAGCGTGCGCCACGCCGCCGAGTACTGACCCTCGATTCCGGCGACGGGCCTGTTGACGGTGTGAAGTGCAACGAATTTGCTAGCGTCATGGACCATGTCCAGAGGTCCTGCGCCACGACGGCGAGCAACCCTGGCTTCGTTGGCTGCAGAGCTCAAGGTTTCACGGACCACGATCTCCAACGCCTACAACCGACCCGACCAACTCTCGGCCGACCTGCGCGAGCGCGTGCTGGCGACCGCCAAGCGGTTGGGCTACGCAGGCCCCGATCCGGTGGCGCGCTCGCTGCGCACACGGCGCGCAGGCGCGGTCGGCCTGATCCTCACCGAACCGCTCAACTATTCGTTCCGCGATCCGGCTGCCCTCGACTTCGTCGCCGGTCTCGCAGAATCGTGTGAGGAGGCGGGTCAGGGTCTGCTGCTGGTGGCCGCGGGCCCGAACCGCAGCGTGAGCGACGGCACCGCAGCCGTGCTGTCCGCGGGCGTCGACGGATTCGTCGTCTACTCGGCATCCGATGATGATCCGTACCTGCAGGTGGTCGCGCAGCGCGCGTTGCCGATCGTGGTGGTCGATCAACCCAAGGACGTGCCTGGCGCGTCGAGGGTGTGCATCGACGACCGTGCGGCGATGCGCGCCGTGGCCGACTACGTCATCGGGCTCGGGCACCGGCAGCTCGGATTGCTGACGATGCGACTGGGCAGGGAGTGGCCGCACGACGATGCCAAGTCCGCGGTCGCCGATCTGGAACGCATCGAAACCCCGCACTTCCACGTGCAGCGCGAGCGCGTCCACGGGGTGTACGACGCCATGAAGGATGCTGGACTGCAACAGGATTCGTTGACGGTGGTGGAGAGCTACGAACACCTGCCCTCCTCTGGCGGGGCTGCGACCGCGGTCGCCCTCGAGGTCAACCCTCGTATCACGGCGCTGATGTGCACCACCGACGTGCTTGCGCTTTCGGTGATGGATCATCTCCGCGCACACGGTATCTACGTGCCGGGGCAGGTGACCGTGACCGGTTTCGACGGGGTACCCGACGCCTTGGCGCGGGGGTTGACGACGGTCAAGCAGCCCAGTGTCGAAAAAGGAAGGCGGGCAGGGCATTTGCTTCACAATCCGCCACGGTCGGGCCTGCCCGTCATCGAGGTGCTCGACACCGAACTCGTCCGCGGCCGCACGTCCGGCCCACCCGCCTAGCGGCGCCGTTCGAGTAGGTATTCCAGCGCTGCGGCGACGTCTTCTGGCGACTCGACGCGGTAGCCCGCGAGCGTCTCGCCTGGGCCGACCTTCACCCCGACGTCACCGGCACGCATTCTGCGGAAAGCCTTCTCGTCGGTGACGTCGTCACCGAAGAACACCGCGGCCGTCGCGTCGACCTGCTCGCGCATGATGTCGATCGCCTTGCCCTTGTCGGTGGAGATGACCGCGAACTCCAGTACCGACTTGCCCTCGGTGAGCTCGGCGCCCGATGCCCGGCCGACGGTGTGCGCCGCAGCAAGCGCAGCCTCACCGTCATCGGCCGACGCGTTGCGGACGTGCAGCGCGACGCTGGCAGGTTTGGACTCGACGGTCACACCGGGCTTTCCGTCGGCGATCGCGTTGAGCTCGGCGGTGATCCTGGCCAGCAGCGCTTCGTCCACCTCGAGCGCGAAGCCGGTGACATTGCCCGAGTCGCTGCCCTCCTGCCCTGCGGTGTCGAACTCCGCCCCGTGACTTCCCACCAGGTGCACGCTCGCCGGCATTGCAGCCAGCTGACGCAGGACGCCGAGCGCGCGGCCCGACACCAGCACGATGGCCGTCGACGGCAGCTCGGCAAGCGAGGCCAGCGCATCTGCGGCCAGGGGCAACGGCCGGGCGTCGGTCGGGTTGTTCACGATCGGCGCCAGGGTGCCGTCGAAGTCCGAGGCGACGAGAAGGCTGGGTGTCGAAGCGACCTCGTCGAGGGCGCGGGAGAGATCTGCCGGCAGGTCGCGCACCGCTCAGATCTTAGGGTGCTCCCCGTCGCCGATCAGCAGCCGGACGGCAAGATCCAGTCGCTTGCTCACATCCGTTGCCGAGGCACGGCGGGTTAGCCAGGCCAGCAGGTTGGACAGCCACACGTCGGAGATGACGCGGGCGATGTGGAACTGGTCCTCGGTGGGCTCGCCTTCGCTCATCGCGCGAGCGAACATGGAGTCCATCAGCTTGCCGACGTGATCAACCTCACCGGCTGCGGAGGCGTCCGCGAACACGAAGGCTCGCGTCATGGCCTCGGTCAGCAGCGGGTTGCGCTGCATCGAGCGGTTGAGTTTGCCGACCATGACGTTCAGCCGCTGATAGGGGGTTCCGCCCGCCAACGATGCCCGATCGGTCTTGGCGTCGATGCGCTCGAACTCGCGGCCCAGTGCGGACACCAGGAGATGGACCTTGGACGGGAAGTACCGGTACAGCGTGCCCACCGCGACGTCGGCACGTTCGGCGACGGCACGCATCTGAACTGCTTCGTAACCGCCCTTCGAGGCGATGGCGAGGGTGGCGTCGAGGATCCGCTTGCGGCGTTCGCGCTGGGCCTCTGATCCGAGTTCGGACTCGGCAAGGACGGCCACGTTCATCACCTGGCGTGGTACGGCGGTCGATTCAGACCCCGAACCCGAGTTGGTTGCTGCTGGCAGCGAAGAGCCGGACATGCGGCAGGCATCTCCTTCGTAGTACGCACTAGGTGAAAACGATACGCACGCGAATCAGAAATCTTCCACCTCCGTGCCCCCGGACAGTCGATGTGTCCTGCTGTAATGGCAGTCGACTTGACGTTAGAACGATGTCACCATTAGAACACGTTCTAGTGAGAAGCATGGCCTTCTCCCCAAGGCTGAGGAGGGGCCGGCGATGGCTCGTACAGGTTCGGTGTCCGCCACCATCACCGAAGAACAGTTTGCCGCGCGGGAACTCGTGCGGAGCTGGGCCGCCTCGTCGGGTGCCATCACCGCGGTGCGAAACGTCGAACGGGGCGACTCCGAGTCGTGGCGGACGGCCTACGACGGACTCGCCCAACTAGGGATCTTCGGCGTGGCCGTGCCAGAGCACCTCGGCGGCGCGGGCGGAAGCGTCGAGGACCTGTGCGTGATGGTCGACGAGGCGGCCGCGGCGCTGGTGCCCGGTCCGGTCGCGACGACGGCCCTGGCGACGCTGGTGCTCGACGACGAGAAGCTGCTCGACGCACTGACCTCGGGACAGCGCACCGCGGGGGTGGCGCTTGGCTCCGACATCGCGTTCGACGGCACGACCGCGACCGGCACGGCGAAGTTCGTGCTCGGCGGTGTGGTGGACGGCGTTCTCGTCCTGCCTGCAGGTGAGCACTGGATCTGCGTCGATGCCACCGCCGCGGGGGTGACACTCGAGCGACTCGAGGCCACCGACTTCTCCCGTCCGCTGGCGAGCGTCGAGTTGGCGTCGGCTCCGGCCACCGAGATCGAACTGCCCTACCAGCACGTCGTCGACCTGACCGCGACCGTGCTCGCCGCCGAGGCCGCAGGCCTCTCGCGCTGGTTCCTCGACGTCGCGACCGAGTACGCGAAGGTACGCGAGCAGTTCGGCAAGCCGATCGGCAGCTTCCAGGCGGTCAAGCACATGTGCGCCGAGATGCTGCTGCGCACCCAGCAGATCGCGGTGGCCGCAGCCGACGCCGCAGGCGCCGTCAGCGATGCCGACCAGTCGCAACTATCCATCGCCGTGGCCGTCGCGAGCGCGATCGGCATCGACGCGGAGAAGCTCAACGCACGCGATTGCATCCAGGTGCTCGGCGGCATCGGAATCACCTGGGAGCACGACGCTCATCTGTACATGCGCCGCGCCTATGCCAATGCGCAGTTCCTCGGCGGTAGGTCGTTCTGGCTGCGGCGCTGTGCGACGCTGACCCGCGACGGCGTCCGCCGTCAACTGCACGTCGACGTCACCGACGGCGAGGACATCCGGGCCGAGATCGTCGGTGTCGTCACGGACATCGCCGCGCTCCCAGAGGAGAAGCGTCAGGTCGCGCTCGCCGAGACCGGCCTGATGGCCCCGCACTGGCCCAAGCCGTACGGACGCGAGGCATCACCAGCCGAGCAGTTGGTCATCGATCAGGAACTCGAAGCCGCTGGCGTGGTGCGGCCGGACATCTCGATCGGTTGGTGGGCTGCGCCCACGATCCTCGGGCACGGCAGCCAACAGCAGATCGAGAAGTTCATTCCCGGCACGTTGAACGGCGACGTCTACTGGTGCCAGCTGTTCAGCGAGCCCGGTGCAGGCTCGGACCTTGCGGCGTTGCGTACCAAGGCAGTTCGCACCGAAGGGGGCTGGCTGCTCACCGGGCAGAAGGTGTGGACGTCGAACGCGCACCGCGCGGACTGGGGCATCTGCCTGGCCCGCACCAACCCCGACGTACCCAAGCACAAGGGCATCACGTACTTCCTGGTCGACATGAAGTCGCGGGGCATCGACATCCGTCCGCTGCGCGAGATCACCGGTGAAGCCCTCTTCAACGAGGTCTTCTTCGACGAGCTCTTCGTGCCCGACGAGATGGTGGTCGGACCGGTCGACGGCGGATGGCCGCTGGCCAGAACGACATTGGCCAACGAGCGCGTCGCGATCGCCGCCGGCGGGGCGCTCGACAGGGGCATGGAGCACCTGCTCGAGGTCATCGGCGATGACGACGTGGACCCCGCGGAGGCCGATCGGCTCGGCGTTCTGATCGTCGCCGCTCAGGTCGGTGCGCTCCTCGACCGGCTGATCGCGCAGATGGCCGTCGGCGGCCACGATCCCGGCGCACCGTCGAGCGTGCGCAAGCTCATCGGCGTGCGATACCGGCAGAACCTCGCCGAGGCGATCATGGATTCCTACGACGGAGCGGGCATCGTCGATTCGCCCGACGTGCGGTACTTCTTGAACACCCGCTGCCTGTCGATCGCGGGCGGCACCGAGCAGATCCTGCTCAACCTGGCGGGCGAGCGACTGCTCGGCCTGCCACGCTAGGGACCGCTCAGGTCGCGCGGAAGGTCATCGCGACGCCGTCCATGCAGTAACGCAGGCCGGTCGGTTCGGGTCCGTCGTCGAAGACGTGGGCAAGGTGCCCGCCGCAACGGCGGCACCGCACCTCGGTGCGCGACATGCCAAGGGTGTCGTCGGTCATCTCGATGACGGCGTTGTCCATGGGTTTCCAAAAAGCTCGGCCAACCGGTGCCGCTGTCGAACTTGGTGCTCGACGAGAACAGATCCAGAGCGCAACCGGCACAAGCGAATACGCCCGTGCGGTGCTCGTCGTTCAGCGGGCTGGTGAACGGTGTCTCGGTGCCCGCGTTGCGGAGCACGTCGTACTGCTCTGGGCTCAGGAGCTGGCGCCACTGCGCGTCGGTGTGGCTGACCTCGAAGGTCTGCGTCGAGTCCCTGGGGTATCGGACTGAACTGACGGGATCGCCAACGGATTTCGTCAGCCTCCGGTAACAACCGCTGCTGCTCGTCACGGCCCGTCTGCCACGACACTGGTGACATGGTGGCGAACCTCAAGCGGTTGACCGTGGGTAGTGGTCTCGGAGTGCTCGGCGTGGCGGCGGCGGTGTTCATCGGCGTGCAGTCCGGGACCATCAGCAGTCCGGCGGTGCTCGCCGGCGGCTGCTTCTGGGGCGTGCAGGGAGTCTTTCAGCACGTCAAGGGCGTCGCAGAGGCGGAGTCCGGCTACGCCGGGGGTGCGCAGGCGACAGCCGATTACGAGACGGTCAGCACCGGAACCACCGGGCACGCCGAGTCGGTGCGCATCACCTACGACCCAACGCAGGTGACGTTCGGACAGCTGCTCCAGATCTACTTTTCGGTGGTGCAGGACCCGACGCAACTCAACCGTCAGGGTCCCGACGAGGGCACCCAGTACCGGTCGGCGATCTTCGCGCAGGACGCCACCACAACAGCGCGTCGCGGAGGCGTACCTGGCTCAGCTCTCCAAGGCTGCGGTGTTTGCGGCCCCGATCGTCACGAAGGTCGAGCCCAACACCGGGTTCTTCGCGGCGGAGCAGTACCACCAGGATTACCTGAACTCGAACCCGTCGGATTCACACATCGCGATCAACGACATGCCCAAGGTCGATGACCTTCAGCGGCTGTTCCCCGAGGAGTACCGCACGCAGCCGGTGCTGGTCGGCAAGATCGACTAGGTGCGTCCGCTCAGGCGTACGTGGTCTGCGCGCAAGCGGTCGGGCTGGTGAGGTTCACCCCGCCGTAGACCACCTGGATGAACGCACACACGATGTAGTCGGCGTCGGTCTTCGGCTGCCCGGTGGCCCAGTCGACCGTCCGGGTGTTGCCGTGGACCATGAACTTCTCCGGCGGTCCGCCACCGAAGTAGACCGTCGGGAACTCGACGGGCCCGATCGACTTCATCATCCGCGTGTTGGGTGCATTGAAGTCGGAGTCCAGATAGACCATCCGGTTCGACGACCGCAGCGTGGTGTTCTGCCGTGCGTACAGGTCGTCGGGGAACGGGATGACGGCGCCGTCCGCGCCGCGGAGATTCGCCGCCGTGTCGAAGTAGCACTGGTTCTCCGCCTTCACGCAGTTGGCGGTGGTGTGCATCTCCAGTGTGGTGAGCGGGTCGATCGGGATCGAGCTGGTGGCGGTCTTCGTCGCGGCGACGGACGGGGCGGTCGGGGTGACGACGGCAAGCGCCAGCAGGATTGCCGATACCGCCGCGAGACCTGCACCCAGCCGCTTCACGTTGCTCCCATGGTCCAGCGAATGTTAGCCCCCACGTCATTCGTCATAGGTGACTTCCACTGAATCCGATTTGGGCTTGGCCTGGCAGGCGAGGATCAGGCCCTCGTCGAGGTCGGAGGCCTCCAGAACGTCGTTGACCTCCATGTCGACGTCCCCGCTCTTGACCAGCACGGCGCAGGCGCCACAGTGCCCTTCACGGCAAGAGAACGGCGCGTCAAGGCCCTTGTCGAGCAGGACGTCGAGCAGCTTCGCGTTGCGCGGCCAGCGGATTTCCTGGGTCTTGCCGTCTAGCGTGACGACCGCGGTCGCCGGGCCTTCGTCGCTGTCGTCGTCATCGACGACGATGGCAGCAAACGGCTCGGACTCCAATGACTTGAAGATTTCGAGGTGGATGCGCTCCGGCGCGGCACCTGCGGCCTTGAGTGCTTCCTCGGCGGCAACCATGAACGGGCCGGGACCACAGATGAACGTCTCGCGCTCGACGTACGGTCCCACCAGGTTGACGAGGGCCGCCGCGCTCGGCAGCCCCTGGACCGTCTCGATCCAGTGCACGGCGGTCAAGCGGTCGGGGTACTTGGTGGACAGTTCTCGAAGCGCGGCCGCGAAGATCACGGACTTCTCGTCGCGGTTGGCGTATATCAACGTGACCTTGCCGCTGCCCTCGGACAGTGCCGACTTGAGGATCGCCATCATCGGGGTGACGCCGCTGCCGGCCGCCAGCAGTAGGAAGTCGGTGTCGAGCGTCTTGGGGACGAACGTGCCCGAGGGTGCCAGCACGTGCAGCTTCATGCCTGCATGCGCGTTGTCGCACAGCCAGTTCGACGCGTAGCCGCCTGCCGTTCGCTTGACGGTGACGGTCAGCGCCTCGTCGCCGAAGGGCGAGCTGCACAGGGAGTAGCAGCGGGCCACCGAACCGGTGCGATCGCTGGGCACCCGCAGGGTGAGGAACTGGCCGGGCTGGTGGCGCAGTCTCTCGGGTGGGATCGCGGGGCTGTCGGGTCCGTCGGGCACCTTGAACACCAGCGAACGCGCATCGGCGGTTTCGTCGATGACGTCGGCCAGTTGCAGCTCGAGCACGTGGGTGCCGAGCGGCTCGTCCGTCACGGTCCATCCTCCATCTGTCGAAGAGTTCAGGTGCTGCCCGGTGTTCAGGTCCTGCACGGCCAAAACTAGAACATGTTATAAAAACGCGCTTCCGCAGGTCGAGCGGCCGTAAGAATGCCTTACTCGACACAAATCGTAACGTGTTCTAATCTCTGTCTAGATCGTGTATCGGCCCCACACTGCCCGGAGGCAACTAGTGACGTCCATTCAACAACGCGACGTGCAGTCGGTCCTAGACGGCATCGATGATTTGTTGCCATTGATCGCCAAGCGCGCGCAGGCGGCCGAGGATCTGCGTCGGTTGCCCGATGAGACCGTCGCCGAACTCGACGAGGTCGGTTTCTTCAAGTTGTTGCAGCCCGAGCAGTGGGGCGGCCTTCAGTGCGACCCGACGGTGTTCTACGAGGCGGTGCGCAGGCTCGGCAGCGCGTGCGGCTCGACCGGCTGGGTGAGCTCGATCATCGGCGTGCACAACTGGCACCTGGCGCTGTTCGATCAGCAGGCGCAGGACGAGGTGTGGGGCGACGACCCGTCAGTCCGCATCTCGTCGTCCTACGCACCGATGGGTGCGGGCACCGTGGTGGACGGCGGCTATCTGGTCAGCGGCGCGTGGCAGTGGTCGTCCGGCTGTGACCACGCGACGTGGGCGTTCCTCGGTGGCCCGGTCATCAAGGACGGTCGACCCGTCGACTTCGGCAGCTTCCTCATCCCGCGCAGCGAGTACCGCATCGACGACGTCTGGCACGTCGTCGGACTCAAGGGCACCGGCAGCAACACGGTCGTCGTCAAGGACGTCTTCGTCCCGAGGCACCGCTTCCTGTCCTACAAGTCGATGAACGACCGCACCGCGGGCGGCCTTCAGAACAACACCGCGCCGGTGTACAAGATGCCGTGGGGCACCGTGCATCCCACCACCATCTCGGCGCCGATCATGGGCATGGCCTACGGCGCGTACGACGCCCACGTCGAGCACCAGGGCAAGCGCGTGCGGGCCGCGTTCGCGGGCGAGAAGTCCAAGGACGACCCGTTCGCCAAGGTCCGCATCGCCGAGGCCGCGAGCGACATCGACGCCGGCTGGCGTCAGCTGATCGGCAACGTCGGTGACGAGTATGCGCTTCTCAAGGCGGACAAGGAGATTCCTTTCGAGCTCCGCGCCAGAGCGCGACGAGATCAGGTGCGAGCCACCGCTCGCGCGATCTCTTCGATCGACCTGCTGTTCGAGGCATCCGGCGCCACCGCGCTGGGTGTCGATCAGCCGGTGCAGCGATTCTGGCGTGACGCCCACGCCGGCCGCGTGCACGCTGCCAACGAACCGGAGCGGGCCTACCTCATCTTCGGAAACGAGGCGTTCGGGCTGCCTCCCGCGGACACGATGGTTTAGCTGGAGCCCTGATGAGTCAAGCGGTTCAAGACATCACGTTCGAAGCGACGTCCCGCTACGCGCAGGTGCGCGAGGACATGCGCCTGCATTATCACGAAGCGGGCGTCGAGCACCGTGGGTCCGCGGGAACGGTAGTGCTGCTGCACGGCGGTGGACCTGGCGCGTCGAGTTGGTCGAACTTCTCGAAGAACATCGCAGTGTTGGCGCAGCACTTCCACGTGCTCGCCGTCGACCAGCCGGGGTACGGCCTCTCCGACAAGCACGCCGAGCACGAGCAGTACAACCGCTACAGCGGGACTGCGCTGCTCAACCTGTTCGACCAACTCGGCATCGAACGCGCTGCGCTGGTGGGCAACTCGCTCGGCGGGGGCACTGCGGTGCGGTTCGCGCTCGACAATCCCGGTCGCGCGGGCAGATTGGTGTTGATGGGCCCCGGCGGGCTGTCGGTCAACCTGTTCGCGCCCGATCCCACCGAGGGCGTCAAGCTGCTCGGCAAGTTCACCGTCGAGCCGACGCGCGAGAACATGGAGAAGTTCCTGCGCATCATGGTCTACGACCAGAAGCTGGTCACGCCGGAACTGATCGACGAACGCTTTGCGATCGCCAGCCAGCCCGAGTCGCTGGCCGCCGCGCGGGCGATGGGAAAGTCGTTCGCGGGCGCCGACTTCGAGCTCGGCATGATGTGGCGTGACGTTTACAAGCTGCGTCAGCCGACCCTGCTGATCTGGGGCCGCGAGGACCGGGTCAACCCACTCGACGGCGCGCTGGTGGCGCTCAAGCAGATCCCGCGCGCACAATTGCACGTGTTCGGCCAGTGCGGCCACTGGGCGCAACTGGAGAAGTTCGACGAGTTCAACAAACTGACCATCGATTTTCTTGGGGGTTAGGTCATGAGCATCCGGTCATTGGGATATCTCCGGCTCGAGGCCACCGACGTCTCGGCGTGGCGTGAGTACGGGCTGAAGGTGCTCGGCATGGTCGAAGGCTCAGGCAGCACCGATGGCGCACTCTATCTGCGCATGGACGAGTTCCCGGCCCGCCTGGTCATCGTCCCGGGTGACCACGATCGGCTGATCCAGTCCGGCTGGGAGACGGCGAACGCCGCAGGGCTGCAGGAGATCCGCAAGGCCCTCGACATCGAGGGCACGCCCTACAAGGAGGCCACGGCCGCCGAACTGGCGGATCGTCGCGTCGACGAGATGATCGTCTTCGACGATCCCTCCGGCAATACCCTGGAGATCTTCCACGGTGCCGCGCTGGAGCATCGTCGCGTGGTCAGCCCGTACGGCCATCAGTTCGTCACCGAACACCAGGGTCTCGGCCACGTGGTGCTTACCACCCGCGACGACATGGAGTCACTGCACTTCTACCGCGACGTGCTCGGCTTCAAGCTGCGCGACTCGATGCGCCTGCCACCGCAACTGGTCGGCCGGGAAGCCGGCGATCCACCCGCCTGGTTGCGCTTCTTCGGCGTCAATCCGCGCCACCACAGCCTGGCGTTCATGCCTGGTGAAACGCCCAGCGGCATCGTCCATCTCATGATGGAGGTCGGCAACAGCGATGACGTCGGCCTCTGTCTTGATCGTGCGCTGCGGCGCAAGGTGCCGATGTCGGCCACGCTCGGACGGCACGTGAACGACAAGATGCTCTCGTTCTACATGAAGACCCCAGGCGGCTTCGACATCGAATTCGGTTGCGAGGGACTCGAAGTCGAGGACGACAAGTGGGTAGCGCGGGAGAGCACGGCCATCAGCCTGTGGGGTCACGACTTCAGCGTCGGGTTCAAGTAGCAACCGTGTCGGACCCCATCGACCCGCGCACGTTCCGCCACGTGCTCGGTCAGTTCTGCACGGGTATCACCATCATCACGACGGTGCACGACGAGGTGCCCGTCGGCTTCGCCTGTCAGTCGTTCGCCGCGTTGTCACTGGACCCGCCGCTGGTGCTGTTCTGCCCGACCAAGGTGTCGAGGTCGTGGCAGGCGATCGAGGCCAGTGGGAAGTTCTGCGTCAACGTGCTGCACGAGAGCCAGAAGGAGGTGTCGGCGCGGTTCGGTTCCAAGGAACCGGACAAGTTCGGTGGAATCGACTGGCAGCCTTCGCGTCTCGGCTCCCCGGTAATCGGTGGCACGCTGGCGCACATCGACTGCACGGTGGCCTCGGTGCACGACGGTGGCGATCACTTCGTGGTGTTCGGGGCGGTGCACTCGCTGTCGGAGGTGCCTGCCGACGAGCGCTCGCGCGAGGAGTATCGACACAGGAAGCCGCGGCCGTTGCTGTTCTATCGCGGCGAGTACACCGGCATCGAACCCGACAAGACCACGCCCGCGCAGTGGCGCGACGACCTCGACGCGTTTCTCACGACCACCACGGCAGACACCTGGCTGTAGTCGTTCAGTCGGGGGCGAATCACATGTGTGTAATTCGTCCACAGTGTGCACAACTTCTGTGGATGGCGGCCATCACGCCAGGTGGCGCCCGATGAAGTCGACGATGTCGGCGGCGACCTCGCGGTGCGTGACGTCGTTGAGGATGTCATGACCACCACCCTCGATCTCGATCAAAGACAGCGGTTCGATCTGCTCGGCGTAGGCCCGCAGCGCGCCGACGGGTGCGATCGGATCTTTGCTGCCGTGTACCGCGAGCGTCGGCAGGGCCAGCGTGGCGAGGGTCGCGCCGAAACTGTCCCAGCCGCGGTCCAGTTCCCGAGCCAGCGGGCCGCCGTCGGCGTCGACGAAGGCCAGTGGGTCGTTCTCCATCGCGTCGAGGTAGAACGGGTCGGCGGACAGTTGGCTGGGCGCGATCTCGAACGTCGAGTTCGCGTCGACCAGCCCGGCGACCGGGACGAGCGGCGCGCCCGAGACGACGCCGGCCCGATACGGACCCGGATCGTCTAGCAGCTTCCACAGGGTGGCCACTGCTCCGAATGAATGTCCCTGCGCGACAAGCGGTATGCCCGGAGTCTGGGCCAACGCCAGCTCGGATAGGCGATCAGCGAGCCCGATGCTCGCTTCAATGGTGGTGAAGTCGCCTCGGTCGCCAGGCGTCAATCCATGCCCGAACTGGTCGACGGCCCAGAGGTCGATTCCCGCCGAGTTGAGCGCAAACGCGTACCGGTGATAAAGCCCGGTGTGCTCACCGAACCCGTGCAGGAAGATGACGGCGGCTCTGGGGTCGGGCGCGGCCCAGTGGCGGTAATAGGCGCGGCCGTCGGCGGTCTCCAGGAATGGCATGCCCCGACCTCATCAGGTGTCCCCGCATCCCGCAAGACGTCTGCTAACCGGAGGGCCCGCCGAGGAGGACGTCGCGCTGGTCTTCCATGCGCGTGCGGATCGCGTCGATCAGCGCACCCACCTCGGGCCTGCGCAAGGTCTCGGTACGAGCCACCAGCCAGTAGGTCAGCAGAAGGCCGACGTCGTCGGGCAGCACTCGGACCAGGTCGTCGTGCCGGTCCGCCATGAAGCACGGCAGCAGGCCGAGTCCGGCCGCCGCGCGGGTCGCCTCGACGTGGACGAAGACGTTGGTCGAGGTGACCGATTCGCGCATCGCGGGGGCGAAGGTGCGGGCGAGGTCGAGGTCGTCGACCTGCAGCATGGAGTCGACGAAGTATACGAGCGGGTGGCCTGCGAGCTCTGCCCTCGAGGTAGGAGCACCATGGTCGGCCAGATACTCCCTCGACCCGTATAGGCCCAATCGGTAGTCACCGAGGCGGGCGGCCTCGGCGCGGTGCACCTGCGGTTCGCCGACCACGACCTCGATGTCGAGTCCAGAGCGCTGCTGTGTCGCCCTCCTGGTGGCGGCGATGATCTCGACCGAGACCTTGGGGTGGCGCTGCCGGACCCGGGCTGCCGCCGGCGCGGCGATGTAGGCGCTGAAGCCGTCGGTCGCCGACATCCGGACTACGCCCTCCAACGTCCGCGATCCTGCCGGGGCCGCCAACGACCGGACCGCCGACTCGACGGCTTCGGCCGCCGACAGCGCCTCCCTGCCGAGTTCGGTGAGCTCCCAGCCGCCCGCGGACCGGGCGAGTAGCCGGCCGCCGATCGACTCCTCGAGAGCGGCGATGCGGCGCGAGATGGTGGTGTGGTTGATGCCGAGCTCGTCGGCCGCGGTCACGAAGCGGCCCGACCGGCCCACCGCCAGCAGCACCAGCAGATCGTCGGCACTGAGCTTCCTCGAATCAGACACGTCTGCATTTTCGCAGACATCTCCTGCAGCCTTGGGCATTGCGACAAGCTTGGAGCTGCAGGAATACTCAGATGCAATGTGGGGCGCGTCACAAGCGTCGGGTCCGGGCGATCGTCAAAGGAGAGTTCGATGAGAAAGCCGACACCGACGGGGTTGCGGCGGGTCGTCGCCGCCTCGATGGCAGGCACCGTGGTCGAGTGGTACGAGTTCTTCCTCTACGGGACGGCCGCCACCCTGGTCTTCAGCAAGGTGTTCTTCTCCTCGAGCACCAGTGACCTCGACGCGATCCTCGCGGCGTTCGTCACCTACGCGGTCGGGTTCGCCGCCCGTCCGTTCGGCGGCGTGGTGTTCGGTCACTACGGGGACAAGTACGGCCGCAAGAAGCTACTGCAGTTCAGTCTGCTGCTCGTGGGTGCCTCGACGTTCCTGATGGGCTGCCTGCCGACGTTCGGACAGGTCGGTTACCTGGCGCCCGCGCTGCTGGTGATCCTTCGGTTCGTCCAGGGTTTCGCGGTCGGCGGCGAGTGGGGTGGCGCCGTGCTCCTGGTCGCCGAGCACAGCCCCAACAGGGAGCGCGGGTTCTGGGCCAGTTGGCCGCAGGCCGGCGTGCCCGCGGGCAACCTGCTCGCCACGATCGTGCTGCTGGTGCTGACGACCACACTCTCGGATGCCGCGTTCCTGTCATGGGGCTGGCGCGTCGCGTTCTGGCTGTCCGCGGTGGTGGTGCTGATCGGGTACTACATCCGGACCAAGGTCACCGACGCCCCGATCTTCGTTGCGGCTCAACAGGAAGCCGAGCGGATCAAGGCGACGTCATTCAGCGTTCTGGAGGTGCTCAAGCGGTACCCGCGTGGCGTGTTCACCGCCATGGGCCTGCGCTTCGGCGAGAACATCATGTACTACCTGGTCGTCACCTTCTCGATCACCTACCTCAAGGTGCAGGTGGGCGCCGATACCAGCACGATTCTCTGGTACCTGCTCGTCGCGCACGCGGTGCACTTCGCGGTGATTCCGATGGTGGGCAAGCTCGCCGACCGCTTCGGCAGGCGCCCGGTGTACTTCGTGGGTGCGGCCCTGGGGGCGACATGGGGCTTCTTCGCCTTCCCGATGATGAACAGCGGAAACTACGCGATCGTCACTGCCGCGGTCACCATCGGGCTGGTCTTCCACGCGATCATGTACGCGCCACAGCCGGCCATCATGGCCGAGATGTTCCCCACCCGGATGCGCTATTCCGGTGTGTCCCTTGGCTATCAAGTCACCTCGATCGTGGCCGGTTCGCTGGCGCCGATCATCGCGGTCAAGCTTCTCGAGGTCTACGATTCGTCGGTCCCGATCGCGATCTATCTTGCGCTGGCCTGCGCCATCACCCTGATCGCCGTGGTCTTCACGCGTGAGACGAAGGGCATCGACCTGAAGTCGTTGGACCTCGCCGATGCCGAGGAGATCGCCGACGAACGGCAGGCGGCAGTCGGATGACCGACTTGGCCGGACGTACCGCGCTGGTGACCGGCGGCGCGAGCGGCATCGGTGCGGCCTGCTCACGGGAACTCGCGGGCCGGGGTGCCACCGTCACCGTGGCCGACATCGACGACGTGGCAGCGAAGGCCATGGCCGACGAGATCGGCGGGCACTGCTGGACGGTGGACCTCCTCGACGTCGGCGCATTGGAGGACCAGCGGCTCGACGTCGACATCCTCGTCAACAACGCAGGCGTGCAGACCATCGACCCGATCGTGGAGTTCGAGCCCGAGCGCTTTCGGTCGATGCTTGCGCTCATGGTGGAGGTGCCATTCCTGTTGATCCGCGCCGCCCTGCCGCACATGTACGACGAGGGTTTCGGTCGGGTCGTGAACATTTCGTCGGTGCACGGCCTGCGCGCCTCGGAGTTCAAGGTCGCCTACGTCACCGCCAAGCATGCGCTCGAAGGCCTGTCGAAGGTGACGGCGCTCGAGGGCGGCCCGCACGGGGTGACGAGCAATTGTGTCAATCCCGGCTACGTCCGAACCCCGTTGGTGACCAAGCAGATTGCCGACCAAGCGCGCACCCACGGCATTGCCGAGCAGGAGGTGCTCGAGCAGATCCTGCTGTCCGAGAGCGCGATCAAGAGGTTGGTCGAGCCCGAGGAGGTCGCGTCTCTGGTGGGCTACCTGGCCTCCCCGCAGGCCGGGATGGTCACCGGGGCGTCCTACGCGATGGACGGCGGCTGGACCGCGCGGTAGACACCTCCCGCGCCGGTGCTAGGCGTACGTGGCGAGCCACGGTCCCATCCGGCGCAACGCCTCCGCGATGTCGGAGGTGGCGCCCGCGAACGACAACCTGACGTATCCGCCACCGTGCACGGTGTCGAAGTCGATCCCCGGCGCGGTCGCAATGCCGGTGTCGGCCAACAACCTCGCGCAGAAGTCGAGCGAGTTCGTCGAGTACTCGGTGATGTCGGCGTAGACGTAGAACGCGCCGTCGGCAGGCGCCAGGTGAGGCAACCCGATCTCCGGCAGACCACGCAGCAGCATCTCGCGGTTGACGGCATACTGCTCGACCAACGCGTCGGCCTCGGTTGCGGACTCCGGACTGAACGCCGCCACGGCGGCGTATTGCGGCAGGGTGGGCGGACAGATGGAGAAGTTTCCGGTCAACCGGTCGACCGCACGGTGCAGGGCGGGGGGCACCAGAAGCCAGCCGAGTCGCCAGCCGGTCATTGCGTAGTACTTCGAAAAGCTGTTCACGACAACGGCTTCACCCGAGGTCTCCCAAGCGCAACTGGTCGACGGCGCGCCGGGGTAGACCAGACCGTGGTAGATCTCGTCGCTGACCAACTGAACGCCGCTCGTCTCACACCAGCTCGCGATCGCCGCCAGCTCGGCAGGCGGGATGATGGTGCCGGTCGGGTTGGCCGGGCTGGCGAGCACCACGCCCTTGATGGGCGGATCGATCTCGGCGAGCATCTCTACGGTGGGCTGGAAGCGGGTCTCCGGACCGCACGGTATCTCCACGACCTCACAGCCCAACGCCGAGAGGATGTTGCGGTAGCACGGATACCCCGGGCTCGTCACGCCGACGCGGTCGCCGACGTCGAAGCAGGCCAGGAACGTGAGCAGGAATCCGCCGGTGGACCCGGTCGTGATGACGACGTCCTCCGGGCCGACCGTCACGGCGTAACGATCGGCGTATGACGCGGCGATCGCCTCGCGGAGTTCTGGAATGCCCAGCGCGACGGTGTATCCCAAGTTGTGGTTGGCGAGTGCATCGGCTGCGGCTGCGCGGATGGGAGCGGGGGCCGGTGCGCTCGGCTGCCCGGCAGAGAGATTCACCAGATCGCCGTGGGAGCGTTGGCGCTCGGCAGCAGCCAGCCACACGTCCATCACGTAGAACGGCGGGATCCCGGCCCGCAACGCGACGCGATCACTCATTCGAGCCAGGCTAGCTGGTCGTCTGAACGTCAATCAGGCGGCGTGGTGCCGGGCGAGTAGGTGGGCGAGGTCGATGTGGATGCCGCTGGCCTTGAGTGGGACGAGATCACCGGGCAGTGGTGGTGCTTGTGATCGGTGGTGGCTGCCGGTCGGGGTGGTGAATTCGGCGGTGTGGCGTCCTTGTTCGTCGCACCAGGTGTGGACTCGCCAGCCGGGGGCTTGCTTGGCGTAGTTGCAGGCTTCGCATTCCCCGAGGCCGTTGGTCAGGCTGGTCGGGCCGCCGCGGGCGTGGGGGATGGCGTGGTCGATGTGGCGGATGGGGGCGTCGCAGTAGGGGGTGCGGCAGGTGTCGTCGCGGGTCCCGATGTAGTGGGCCAGTCCCTTGGGGAACAGCCGGGCCCGCGATTCCCTCGCAACCAGCGCCCCCGAGGCGGGGTGGCGGTACAGACGACGCAACGTGGCCTTCGACCGCGCATCGCCGATGGCGTCAGCAGCCAGTCGGCACGCGATCGCGGCCGGGATCGGCCCGTACCCGGGGACCCGTGCCGCAGTGGTGTCCCCGCCCAGCAGGGCCTCGTCGGTGATGACGAGTTCCACCGCGACCGGGATGGGGACCTCGGCGGGCCGGCCGGTGATGCGCTCGACGAGCGTGTCGGCCATCACCTGCCCGCGACTCCGGCCGTCGGAGGCGTCGGCGGCCCGCTTGAGTGCCGCATACACCGACACGCCCTTGGCCATCGGCAGCAGCGCCGTCACATACGACATCGCATCCGGTGCCGGACGAACCCAGACGGCGCGTTCGGATTCGGCGCGCACCGCGCGGTCGATGACGGCGTGCGGATCGAGTGCGTAGGCGATGGCCTTGGCGTCGGCCTCTATCCGCTTGTCGCCCTTGCCATCCAACGCGTGTTGGTCGGCGCACATCCTGGCATCCAGGAGGCGGCGGTGGGCGAGGTCGAGGCACGCCGATTCCCGCACGATCAGGGTGGCGCGCCATTCCGAGAGCGCCCCGGCCTTCAATGCGGCCAACGTGTGGGGCATCTCGTAGACGAGCGCCTTGGCGAACCCGAGGTGCCGTCCACCCCGGTTGGGGGAGTCCCGCCGGGCCAAGGCGATCTCACTGGCCAGGCCCTTGCCGCGTTTGGCCGCGGGCACCCCCGCAGCGGACTCCGCCGCGCGCCGGACCCTGTCCAACTCGGCGGTGAGTACCGCCTGCTCCGCCGCCGCGGCGGACTTCTCGCTCTCCAACGTTGCGATGCGCACCACCAACGCCGCCTCGTGGCCCTCGTAGGACACCCTATCGAACATGTGTTCGAGTATTGCA
>JAOPWT010000468.1 GCA_025965555.1 Mycobacterium sp. | reverse complement strand
TGTCCAACCATCTGGCTTGCCTACGCGGCTGCGGGCTGGTGGTCGCGGTTCCGGAGGGTCGCCGTGCCAGTTATGAGCTCGCCGATCGGCGTATTGGGCATGCTCTGGACGATCTCCTGGGGCTGGTGCTCGCGGTCGATCCGTCCTGCTGCGCCGAGCACGGATGCACCTGCTGATGACCTCCGAGCGGGAACTGCCCAGTGCGCGTGCTGCCCTGACCGAGCCACGGCGGCAATTACTTTCGCATCGGATCCGATGGTTCGTCACGGCCACCATCAGCTACAACGTCATCGAGGCCGCAGTCGCGCTCACCGAGGGTGCCCGGGTTTCTTCGACGGCGCTGATCGGTTTCGGCCTGGATTCGGTAATCGAAGTGTCCTCCGCGGCCGCGGTGGCTTGGCAGTTCGCCGGCGCCGATCCCGAGGCGCGCGAGAAGGTCGCCCTGCGCGTCATCGCGTTCTCGTTCTTCGGTTTGGCTCTCTACGTCACTGCTGATGCGATCCGGTCGCTGACGGGCGCCGGAGAAGCCCACCATTCGATGATCGGCATCGTGCTGGCTGGGGTCAGTCTCGTCGTGATGCCTGCGCTGTCCTGGGCGCAGCGGCGCGCCGGGCGCGAACTCGGCTCGCTCACCGCGGTTGCCGATTCCAAGCAGACGCTGCTGTGCACCTACCTGTCGGCGGTGCTGCTGGTTGGATTGCTGCTGAACAGTCTTCTTGGTTGGTCCTGGGCCGACCCGATTGCGGCGATCGTCATCGCCGTCATCGCCATCAACGAAGGCATCAACGCCTGGAAGGGTGACACCTGCTGCCCGCCCCCGACGAGCACGACAACCGTTGCTGTCCAAGATCATTGCGCATGCTGGGACGACTGATCGGGTGCGGTTTCAGCCGCCGTTGATGTTTGACCGGTTGGGGCGTTAGCCGTTACGGCCATGCCCCAGAGCAGGGAGCCGGCGAGCTGTAGATACCTAGTGCGACGACGCCGGCACCCATCCAGATGCAGCCGCGGTGTTCGCGCACGCCTTGCCAGATCTCCATGCCCCGCTGATGTCGGCGATTGCAGCCAGGACGAACAGCAGGATGGAACGCGCCACGGTCATGGCGCTGACCCTAAGAGACGATCGTGCACTTCACTCCTCCAGGCAACGCTGAAGGGCGAACGTCATTGGACGCCAACGCATCTAGCTCCATCGACTGCTGCGCACCAGTACTACAAAAACGGCGGGTCCAAACTAACGGGTCGGTGGCACGGCCGCGGCGCACGTTTCGCCGAAGGGTGGCGGTCGTGGGTGGCGTCACCTACTCGGGTGAGAGGAAGATCGGGGCTCTGCCCTCCGCGATTTCCGCTCGCGCAGTGCGGGGATGGGCGGCGTATTGCGGCCACTGGCTTTGACGGATTACCGCTGGGTCCAGGCTAGCTGACCCGGGACGCGGCGACCGGGGCTGGCGTTGCCGCTGGAAACGGTTCGGGCCAACTGAACGCCGATTGGGCGCTGGTCGGCGCGAACGCCGAGATAGAAATCCAGGTCAGAGGTCGGGGACCCCGTTGGCCGCCGCCACAGGTGCATCAGCGCCATCGAAACTGCTGATCAGCCGGTCGTAGGTGGCCGACAGATGGCTCCGGATTGCCCTTTCACAGGATTCGACATCTCGACCCGTGATGACCCGCAGCAGCTCGTCGTGCTCGGCGATGACAGCGTCCCGGTAATACTCGTTGGATGCGTGCCGTTTTGTCAGCAACGAAAGCAGCACTTGTGATCTGATCGAGCTCCATGAGTTCCACAAGCGCTCATGGTGCGCGCTTCGGTAGAGCGCGTCGTGAAACTGGATGTCGAGTCTGATCAGGACAAAATCGTTCTCATCGACCAAGGCTTTGGACATGGCCTTGACCGCAGCGGCGAGATTGTCCAAATCAGCTTGGGTGGCGGCAACAGCGGCTTCCCTTATCGCGAACACTTCCAAGACGGTCCGCAGGCTCCCAAGCTCTCGGAAGTCCGTCGCCGAAAGTTTCACGACGAAGGCGCCGCGATGCCAATCCATCGTGACGATGCCCTCTTGCTTGAGCTGAAGGAGGGCCTCCCGGACAGGTCCGCGGCTCACCTGTAGGCGGTCCGCGATGTCGACCTCGTTCAGGCGTTCACCTAGCCGGAGCGAATCGTCGAAGATCGCCTGGCGGATGTTCTCCGCGACTTCGTCGGTCAGACCCCTTCGCCGGGCCGGTTGCATGTCCCCCCCTGTTTACCCACGTCGCACCTCTTTGCAAAATGTTGACATCCGGAAAGTTAGCAATCTAGGGTGTGTCTTGTCCATCCCCTTTGCGAGACCATGAATGTCAGCTGGAGTTCGCTGGCCGTGAGCATCGAGCAGGAGACAAGCAACGCATGGTCGGTGTGTGCCCCAGTAATGCCGTCGCCGACAGTTCCCTCGACTCCCTCGCGTTCGCTTCGCTGCGAGGCCCCGGCACCGAAGGTACGGATTGACCCATCACTTTCTGGAGCCCCGCCCGGGCACGGTGCACGACTACTTCAGCCGTGCTCTCCCCCCCGTCCTGCACGTCGATTCCGGCGACACCGTCACGGTCACATCACTCGATGCCCGTGGGTATCTGGAGGAACCTACGGCCCCAGGACAATTCGGTGAGACCTTCCTTCCCGGTGCCCGTGGACACGCGTTGTGCGGACCGATCTTCGTCCGATCCGCTCTGCCCGGCACCGCGCTCGCCATCGATCTCGTAAGTCTGAGGACGGGTGACTGGGGTTGGACCATCGGTGGTGACCGCAAAGAGAGGTTCATGGATTATCTGGACACCTCGACCGCGCCGATGGTCGCATTGCAGTGGCGGTTGGATTCGCAGATGCAGGTAGCCACCAACAATCTCGGTTTGAGCGTGGATATGCGTCCGTTTCTCGGGGTAATCGGACTGGCACCCGCAGAAGTAGGTGAGTTCTCCACCACTCCACCCCGGTATTGCGGCGGCAACATTGACTGCAAGGACTTGGTTCAGGGCAGCGTTCTTTACCTCCCGGTCTCCGTCGAGGGGGCGCTGCTGTCCGTAGGCGATGGCCATGCACGCCAGGGCGATGGTGAGGTCTCCGGCAGCGCCATCGAGTGCCCCACCACCGCCGAACTCCAATTGACCGTCGTAGCAGCGCCAGTGGTAACGACGCCCTACGCGAAGACGCCGAGCAGCCGGATCACCTTCGGTTTCGACCGCGACCTCAACAGCGCCTCCGCCGCAGCGCTGGATGCGATGCTCACCTGGATGGAAGGACTGTTCGCAGTCACGCGGAGTGAGGCGCTCGCGTTGGCGAGCACAGTCGTTGATCTCCGGATCACGCAGGTGGCGAACGGCGTGTGGGGCGTGCACGCCGTTCTCGAAGACGATGCGCTTCGAAGAAGCGCCGGGTAGCGCCTGGCGACCTCGGGCCAGCCGACGTCGCCACGGATTCGCGGTCCGAACCTGCTCAGAGGGTGTCGAGTACTGCTTCGATGCGGTCGAGGCCTTCCTCAAGGTTCTCCATGCTCGCCGCGAAGGACAGGCGGAAGTGGCCCTGACCCGATGGTCCGAATTCTGCTCCCGACCGTACAGCTACGCCGCCGGCGAGCAGACGCTCTAAGACCACTTCGGCGGGTAGGGCACTCGCGTAACGCGCGAAGTAGTAAAACGCACCATCGGGCCTGTTGGCGTCGAGCCGCTCCATCCTTGAGATGCGAGCCATCAGGTAGTCGCGTCGGTCTTGGTAGGCGGCCAGCATCGGAGCGCCAAGGTCGGGTCCGAGCCGGATCGCGGCCAATGCTGCTCGCTGTACTGCTGCGTTCACCGAGCTGTTCATGGTGCGGTGCACGCGCCGGATCGACGCCGCGATCGGTTCGGGTGAGACGACATAGCCAACGCGCCAGCCTGTCATTGCATACGTCTTGGACAGCGTCTGAACGTAGATCAGACGTTCACGCAAGGACTGCACGGCCAGCGTCGAGGTAAAGGGACGAGCGTCGTAGACGATGTCGGCGTAGGCCTCATCGGCAAGTAGGAGGGTGTCTGTACCAGCTAGGCATTCTCCGAGGCGTTCGAGTTCGGCTGCACCGAAGACCGCGCCTGTGGGGTTGACGGGATTGCACAGGACGATCATCCGGGCTTGATCCAACGCCGCTTCTAGGCGATCGAAATCCAAATGATGATCGGGCTGGGTGGGAATGAACACGGGTTGACCGCCGGCGAGTTCCACGGCGTCTGGATAGAGGGAATATGTCGGCTCCGGGATCACGACGCGGTCCCCGGGATCAACGGTTGCCAAGATTGCTGCGGTAATCGCTGCTGCTCCGCCATGGGTGACGAGGACAGCCTCGCCCGTATATGGCGTGCGCGATATGCGGGTGGCGGTCTCCGCAATCGCTTCGCGTAACTCCGGGTCACCGTTCATGTCGCCGTACCGTGTGTACCCGTCGCGAACCGCCCGGTCTAACGCATCGACGATCGGCGTCGGGGTAGGGAAATCCGGCTCACCCTGGGCAAGCGAGATCGTGCCGGGTGGGTGGGTTCCCCCGGCGGGCCGCAGGGATGCCCGCGCCACTCGTTCGATGGCATGTGAATGTCGAAACAGCATTCTTCCTACCTTCGCAATCCCTTGTTCTTGGTCACGTTTCGCTTGGTGACGCGGCTGGCTCCAGGAGAGAGAGCCAGCCGTTCGACGACGCGGACCTCATGCAGGATCGGGTCGCCAGCTCGGGGATCCTTGACCCGATCAAGTCAACTCACTAACATTCCGAATGTTAACATTCGGTTTTTGGAGCTGCTGGCAGCCTCGGTTTGGACTAACGTCCCACAAATCGTTGGTAGGCCCCGCGACGTGGCGAGGCAATTCGCATAGGGCGATCCCTCGATATCCGTATCCGCAGGTTGTGGTGGCAGCAGCTACCCGAAGACAGGAGACACCGAGACTGTGCCCAGAAATCGCCGCTTGACCGCGGCCATCGCAGCGGCTGCCGCCCTTGGGCTCCTGGTATCGGCCTGCACCGGCAAAACAACCGACCAATCAGTCCCGCACGCCGGGGGATCGTTGGTCCTGGGCGGCCTCGGTGACATCGACTTCATGGATCCCACCGCCGGTTACAACACCGATACCCACACCGAAGAGCGGGCCTGGACTCGACAGCTGTTCAGCTACCCGGCAAGTGCAGACGCCAAGATCGTTCAGAGTCCGGTCCCGGACGTCGCCAGCGAGCTGCCAACGGAAGCGAACGGTGGAATCTCCAACAACGGCAGCACTTACACGATCCATCTCCGTGACGACGTGATGTGGAACTCTTCACCGGCGAGGGCGGTGACCGCGGACGACTTCGTACGCAGCTTCAAGCGGATGTGCAACCCAGTTGCGCCGGTAGGTGCTCCGAGCTACTTCACCAAGACGATCAAGGGGATGGCCGAATACTGTCAGGCCGAATCGAAGATCGACGGGACTGCTGCTGCGATCTCCACCTACATCAATGGAAACGAGATCTCCGGCGTGTCAGCGCCGGATCCCAAGACAATCGTGTTCCAGCTGACCCACCCGACCAGCGACTTTCTCGACATCATTGCGGAGCCGTTCGCGTCTGCCGTACCGGTTGAATACCTGCAGTACGTCCCGAACAGCCCCGAATTTCGAGCACACCTGCTTTCCGACGGCCCGTACATGATCACCAACTACACCGCGGGAACACAGATGGTTCTAGAGAGGAACCCGGCGTGGAAGGCGAGCAGTGATCCGCTCCGCAAGGCCTACGTCGACAAGATCACGATCAACCAGGGACAGACCCCGCAGGCAGTTCAGCAGCAGATTCAGGCTGGTACGACCGACATGGGCTGGGACGTGGTCGTCCCCACCCCGGACCTGCCCGGGCTGACCGGTGACCCCAACTTGTCCGTCAATTCGAGCGCGGCGGTGAACTACGCCGTCTTCAATCAGCAGAGTCCGAACGAGAACTCCGCGATGAAGAACGTCCAGGTGCGGCAGGCATTGGAGTACGCGATCGACAAGACAGCCATCGCGCAAGCCCTGGGTGGAAGCCAGATCGCCAATCCAACGAGTCAGATGCTCACACCGATCGACGTTGGGTACCAGCCATTCGATCTTTATCCGACACCGGGTAGCAAGGGTGACCCGGCAAAGGCGAAGCAGCTGCTGGCAGCTGCCGGCTATCCGAATGGGCTCACGCTCAAGGTGCTCTTCCCCACCACTTTTCAGAGTCCCAAGATCGCCGAGCTGATGCAGGCGGATCTTCAGGCCGCGGGAGTGACGGTTCAGCTGGTATCCGCTACCCAAACCGATTTCACGGTTCGATACATCTCCGACCCGACAAGCGGTCAGCGTGGGTTGTGGGACATCGCATTGCTGTCGTGGGTGCCCGACTGGTTCGGCAACAACGGCCGAGCAGTGTTGCAGCCCATGACCGATGGCCCGAACTATGGCCCGAACTCCGTTGACTACGGTGACTACAACAGCCCGATCACCAACGGTCTGGTTGAGCAGGCGTTGTCCCTGCCGAGCTCGGAACAAGCGAAGGTCTCCGACCTGTGGCATCAGGTCTCGGTGCAGAGCATGACGGACGCGGCGTTCACTCCGTTGGCGATCGTCGATGTCCCGCTGTACAAGTCCTCCCGTCTGATGAACACCCTTTACCTCCCCATCAACGAGAACTTCGACATCACCAACGTCTGGTTGAAGAACTGATGGGCCCGTCAACCGAAGGGGCGGCTGAGGCGGCCGGGAGGAATGCATGTCGCTGCTTGAGGTAGACAACCTCTGCGTTACCTTCGCGACGCCCGACGGCGTGCTCTCGGCGGTGCGCGGGCTCAGCTTCGTCGTGGAGGAGGGAGAGACCCTCGGAATTGTCGGCGAATCGGGGTCCGGCAAGAGCGTGTCGACTCAGACGATCGTTGGGTTGACGCAGGGAGCGAGGGTCTCGGGCAGCGCACAATTCGAGGGCAAGGAACTGCTCGGGATGTCCGACGCTGGTCTGCGGCGGATTCGCGGGGCCGAGATCGGCATGATCTTTCAGGATCCGCTGTCGAGTCTTCATCCTCACTATCGGGTGGGCTGGCAGATCATGGAGATGATCCGGGCGCATGAGCGGGTTTCGAAGAAGCAGGCCCAACAGCGGGCGATAGAACTGCTCGGCCTGGTCGGGATACCGATGCCAGACAAGCGCGTGCACGACTACCCGCATCAGTTCTCCGGTGGCATGCGCCAACGAGCCATGATCGCGATGGCCCTTGCTCTCAACCCCAAACTGCTGATCGCCGATGAACCGACCACCGCACTGGACGTGACGGTGCAGGCGCAGATCATGACGCTGATCAAGCGGCTGCAGGACGAGTTCGGTACGGCCGTGATCATGATCACCCATGATTTGGGAGTCATCGCGGACATGGCTGACCGGGTCGTCGTCATGTATGCGGGTAAGCCCTGCGAGTTTGCCGACAAGCGGACCCTCTATCACCAACCGCATCATCCCTACACGGAAGGATTGATCGGCTCGCTGCCCCAGCACGCGGGGCGTGGCAGCACGTTGAAATCCATTCCGGGGCTGCCGCCCAGCCTGTTGCGGGTTCCGCCGGGATGCCCATTCCACCCAAGGTGCAGCTATGCGATGGATGTCTGCCGCGTCCAGCAGCCTGCGATCGTTGAGGTTGCCGGTGGACTCGATCACCGGTCGGCCTGCTGGCTCCCACCGGACGCGGTCGGTACGGCGCCCGATGTGGTGATGCGCCGGCATCAGGCCGCTCGCGCCAATGGTCGTGATGAGCTGATCCACGCGGTCTCGACGCACGACGAGTCGGCATCAGCTTGAAAGCCCAGACCACGCCGCCAGCGGCCCTCTCGGCATCAACGGAGACGTTGCTGCAGTTGACCGACGTCGTCAAACACTTCCCGATCGCCTCGGGCGGGCTGGTGCGCCGGGCGCGGGAACATCTGCGTGCCGTCGACGGAGTCAGCCTCGAGATTCGCCGTGGCGAGACGATCGGGCTGGTCGGCGAGACCGGTTGCGGCAAGTCGACTCTTGCCCGATGCATCACTCGGCTCCACGACCTCACCTCGGGCACGGTGTCCTTTGCCGGCCAGGACATATCTCGCCTGTCGGCGCGCGAACTCCGTCCGTATCGCCAGCGGATGCAAATGGTCTTCCAAGACCCCTACGGCTCGCTCAATCCCCGCCGCCGGGTCGGGTCGATCATCGCCGATCCGTTTGCTGCCAACGGGTTGGCCAAGGCCGCCGAGCGCAAGAGCAAGGTCTTGGAGCTGATGGCACTGGTCGGCCTCAACCCCGAGCATTACAACCGCTTTCCGGCGGATTTCTCGGGTGGCCAGCGACAACGCATCGGTCTTGCCAGGGCCTTGGCCCTGCGCCCAGAACTCGTAGTGTGTGATGAACCGGTCTCGGCGCTGGACGTCTCGATTCAGGCGCAGATCATCAACCTCTTGGCCGACCTCCAGGTGAAGCTCGGACTGACCTACGTCTTCATCGCCCACGATCTGTCCGTTGTTCGACACGTCTGTGATCGCATAGCAGTGATGTATCTGGGCCGGATCGTCGAGGTCGCGGAGACCGAAGAGCTCTTCCGTCGGCCGCGCCATCCGTACACCCAGGCATTGCTATCCGCGATTCCGACGCCGGACCCGGACTTGATCAACGGAGATGACCGGATCGTCCTCGGAGGTGATCCGCCATCACCGGTCAACCCGCCCTCCGGCTGCCGATTTCATCCACGCTGTCCCCGGGCGCAGGGTCGTTGCGAGCTCGAAGATCCCGTTCTTGGCCAGCCAGACGGAGATGACCAAAACCATGCCGTGGCTTGCCACTTCCCCGTCGAGGATGGCGAAGCCTTGGCGCCCGGACGACGGGAGCAGCAATGACTCTGACACCGGCGGCAGCTCTCGAACCTGCCGCCCATGGTTCGACTGCGCCAGCCGCAGGCGACGCCGTCGAGGGTCGCAGTCCGTGGCAGCTGGCCTGGGTACGGCTGCGCCACGACAAGGTGGCCGTCGGGTCGTCGATTGTGATTGGCGTGATCGTTCTGCTCGCACTGTGCGCCCCGTTGATAGCGCACCTCGTGGGTCATGGGCCGAATGAGCAGTTCCGTACGACGGGCCTCACTCCAGAAGGCATTCCTGTCGCACCCGGTTCGACCTTCCTGTTCGGAACCGACGACCTCGGGCGGGACGTACTGGTACGCGTGATCTACGGCGCCCGGATATCGCTGCTGGTAGGTGTAGTAGCTTCCGGCCTTGCTGTCGTCGTGGGAGTGATCGTCGGTCTCACCGCAGGATATTTCAGGGGTCCGGTCGACAGCGTGTTGTCCCGGTTCATGGACGTCGTCCTCTCCCTGCCGTACCTGGTCTTCGCGATTGCACTGGTCTCGCTGCTGGGCCCGAGCTTGACGATCTCGGTCGCGGTGATCGCCTTTTTCTCATGGGCGTCCGTGGGTCGCATCGTCCGCGGACAGGTGCTGTCGATAAAGGAGCGCGAGTTCGTCGAGGCGGCACGTTCGGTCGGCGCCAGTCACCTACGGATCATGTTCGTCGATATCCTGCCCAACGTATTGGCACCGACAATCGTGTACGCCACGATGCTGATCCCCTTGTCCATCGTCTTCGAGTCGACGCTGTCGTTCCTCGGTATCGGTGTACTTCCGCCCACAGCTACCTGGGGAAACATGCTGTCCGAGTCAATCGCCTACTACCGGGTGGCATGGTGGTTCGTGGCGTTCCCTGGCCTGGCCCTGCTGATTACGACGATGGCGTTCAATCTGCTCGGTGACTGTTTGCGGGACGCATTCAATCCCGGCGGGAACCGACTGTTCATCGGGTCCGAAGTCAAGCCGTAGGGGATCGCAGACATGTTGCGCTTTCTGCTACGCCGAGTTGGCTTTGGCGTTGTGGTGATGTGGTTGGTCGCCACCACGGTGTTCATCATGTACTTCATCGCTCCTCATGATGTGGCGCGAACCTTGGCTGGCCGGCAGGCCAGTGAGGCGACGATCGCGGCGATCCGGCATAACCTCGGACTGGATCGACCGGTCCTTGTGCAGTACGGCAGTTTCCTGTGGCGCGCGCTGCACGGCGACTTCGGGTACTCGTACACCAATGCAGAACCAGTGACGAGCTTGATCGGCAACGGTCTGCCGGTGACGGCGTCGCTGGTGATCGGCGGTGCGGTCCTCTGGCTTTTCATGGGCGTGGGCATTGGTGTGGTCGCGGCGACGCGCCCTCGTTCCGTGTTGGACAGGACTGCGACTGGATTCTCGCTGTTCTTCTATTCGATGCCGACGTTTCTGCTCGGCGAGGTCTTGTTGCTGCTCTTCTTCTTCCGACTGCACCTCCTCGGCATCGATTTGTTCCCCGGAGCGGGATACACACCGCTCCTGCAGGACCCAGTCGAGTGGGCCAGGCACCTTGTCCTGCCGTGGTTCACAATCGCGTTGGTCACCGCGGCGACGTACGTCCGACTCACCCGTGGATCAATGCTCGACGTCCTGGGTGAGGACTACATCCGCACGGCGCGAGCGAAGGGTTTGAGCCGGCGCAGAGTCATCTACCGGCATGGGTTGCGTGCTGGCCTGACTCCTGTCGTCACCCAGTTCGGCATCGACGTCGGCACGCTCCTGGGGGGAGCGATCGTCACCGAGAACGTGTTCGGGCTTCCCGGGCTTGGTGAGCTGGCCATCTCTGCGTTAGCGAAGCAGGATCTGCCGACAGTGATCGGCCTCGTGCTGCTGGCATCGGCGTTCGTCGTGATCGCCAACATCGTGGTGGACATCCTGTATTCAGTGCTGGATGCCCGGGTTCGGGTTTCCTGACATGCGTTGTGCCGCGCTGAATCGTGCGTATGGACCTATTCATTCAATCGAGAGGAATTGTTCTGCATGGACCTGCAATTAGGCGGTTTGAGGGCACTGGTAACCGGTGGGACGAAGGGAATCGGGCGGGCGATCGTAGAAACCCTGATCGAAGAGGGAGCTTCCGTCTCATTCTGCGCTCGCAACCCCGACTCGGTATCGGACGCAGAATGTGAACTGTCAGGCCGTGGCGCAAAAGTGATCGGCTCAGCTCTGGATATTGCCGACGCCGCGGCCTTGGCGGCTTGGGTGGAGGACTCCGCAACCCGCCTCGGTGGCATTGACATCGTGGTGGCCAATGTCAGCGCGATGCAGAGCGCGGATGATGAAGAGACCTGGGCCAAGTGCGTGCAGATCGACCTCATGGGATCCGTTCGGCTCGTCAATGCGGCGCTGCCTCACTTGGAGCGAAGCTCGGCTGGCTCGATTGTCACCGTCTCAAGTGTGTCGGGCCGGGAGATCGACGCCTTCGAAGGACCGTACGGCTCCGTCAAGGCGGCATTGGTTCACTACACGCAAGGCTTGGCTTACCGCCTCGCCCCGAAGGGAATCAGGGCCAATACCGTCTCGCCCGGGAACACCCTGTTCGAAGGTGGCAGCTGGGATGACACGCAGCGGAACCGACCCGAGATGTTCGCGAAGACCCTCGCCCTCATCCCGATGGGCCGGATGGGCACGGTGCAGGAGATGGCGGCCGCGGTGACATTCCTGGCCAGCCCGGTGTCGAGCTTTACCAGCGGCACCAACCTCGTCGTCGATGGGGCTCTGACTCGCGGCGTGCAGCTGTGATCGACGACGTACTCGCCGCACCCGCCGCGACGGATTCGCAGGAAGACCTTCTCGACCGACGTAGTCGCGCTGTGATAGCCGGCATCGAGGCGATAGACCCCGCGTTCGTCCTGCATTTGGCCAGCAGCACGCTGAAGATCGTGCTCGATCATTTCATCACCGGCTTGGGCGCCCGTGAGGGGCGCCGAGTCTTCGCCATGCCTCGCGAGGAAGAGGGCATCTGCATCGCCACCGGCCTCGAACTCGCCGGTTCCCGGACGGTTTTGATCTTTCAGGACAACGGAATTGGCAACCTGCTGACCGCGCTGTTGACGCTTCCACAGCCGTACCATGTACCCCTGTTCGGCGTCGTGACGCGCCGAGGTGGTCTAGGTGAGTACAACTCGATGATTCACACGATCAGTGAACGCAGCGAGGCACTGCTCGACGCCGCCGGCATTCGGTGGTTCCAACTCGACACCCGCACGCCGATC
>JAOPWT010000465.1 GCA_025965555.1 Mycobacterium sp. | reverse complement strand
GTCCCGCATAATCAATTAACTGCCTGAAGGCCATTCCAAGCTTTTACGAAGATATCCAGCAGGTCCCGGGTTCGGCCGTCCACCCAGTCCCTCCAACAACCCTTGATCGCTTCGTGACCAGCTCAGGTCCACCGATCCGACGCCGATCACCTGTTATTGCATAGTAACTGACCCGTGATCCGCAAAGGGCTCACCGCAGTCACCGACACGACCCGCGCCGATTTGTTTCGTCACGAAACCGTGACGCTAGCTCGGGCAACGGGCCGCAAATGCGCTATTCTCGCTTCACCGAAGTGGTTAACTGGGCCACGCCGTAGATCCATAGTTTTGGGAGGTGGATATGTCGTTGACCCGGCCGCGGACTTGGTCTGATCACGACACGCACACGGTCCCATCATGGCCCGACCCAAAACGCTACCTATGGTTGCTCGGGCTCGTCGTCCCAGCCGTCGTTCTGTCCTCGTGGGTTGGCGCATACGCGACGGGGTGGCCGGTCTTCTGGTGGCTGGGCCCGATTCTAACGTTGGTCATCATCCCGATCCTCGACTACCTGGTGGGACCGGACGCCGAGAACCCGCCTGAAAGTGCCCTCGCGTTCTTGGAGGACGACCCGTTCTACCGTTGGGCAACGTTCATGTACCTGCCCATCCAATATTCGTCGGTGGTTCTCGCCTGCTGGCTGTGGAGCGGCGGGGGTTGGGTCACCATGCAGCCGATCGACGAACTCGGCCTGATGTTCACGCTCGGCGGCATCGGCGGCATCGCGATCAACGCCGCCCACGAGTTGGGACACCAGCGAGCGAAGAGCGAGCAACGACTGGGCAAGGCGGCCCTCGCCCAGTCGTTCTACGGCCACTTCTTCGTCGCGCACAACCGCGGACATCACGTCCGGGTGGCCACCCCGGAGGATGCCGCAAGCTCGCGAATGGGCGAGAGCTGGTACTGGTTCGTACCCCGGTCGGTGATGGGCGGGGCGCGGTGCGCCTGGCAGCTCGAACGCAAGCGCCTCGAGCGGGCGGGCAAGTCGCCATGGACCTTGGCGAACGACGTGCTGAATGCCTGGCTGATGAGCGTGATCCTGTTCGTCGCTCTGGTCGTCGCGTTCGGCATCGGCGTGCTGCCGTGGCTCGTCGGACAAGCCGTCGTAGCCATCTGCATGCTGGAGACGATCAACTACATCGAGCACTACGGACTTCGGCGGCAACGGCGACCCGACGGACGCTACGAGCGGGTGCGTCCCGCCCACAGTTGGAACAACAACACCATCGTCGCGAATCTCTTCTTGTTTCACCTACAACGGCATTCCGATCACCACGCGCATCCACTGCGCAGGTATCAGGCCCTCTGCCACGACGATGAAGCACCTCAGCTGCCCGCCGGCTATGCCACCATGCTCTTGGTGGCGATGGTCCCGCCGTTGTGGCGCCGGATCATGGACCGACGGGTACTCGCCCACTACGGAGGGGACATCCGGTTGGCGGCTCTGCACCCGCGGCACGAAAAGCGACTCCTCGAGCGATACTCACCGACGACGTGATGGCCTCGTCCCTTCTTCTGTCGTCCCTTCTTCTGTCTCAGACCCTTTCAGGACCGAGGAAACGCCGGATCGTGCCTTCTCCGCGATGACGCAGAGCCGTGCCGAGTCACCGAACACCGCAGGTCTGGTGATCATCGGGGCCGGAGCGTCGGGTGCGCACACCTTGCTCTCGCTGCTGGCGGAGCTCTCGTCGGCCGCGCGCCGGGCGCCGCAGCCCCTGCGGATTTGCGTCATCGATCGCGACCCGCAGTTCTTCACCGGAGTCGCCTACGGCGATCGTTCGGGCGCAACAGCGCTCACCCTGTCCACGTTGCACGAGTTCCTTCCGGATGAGGAGCGAGCCCGTTTCGTCGAGTGGGTGGCCGCCCGCCAGGTCCTACAGGACGCCTCCATCGATTCGGCATGGGTTCAACGACACCTCGCCGAGATAACGGAGGGCCGATGGGATCAACTGTTCATTCCGCGCCGTCTGTATGGCGCCTACCTGGCGGATCGGGCCAGGACCGCCATGCTTGCGGCGCAAGCCGACGGCGTCGCGGAGTTCGCGCTCATCAGCGCCGACGTCACGGCCGTCGCCCCCTCGAATGACGGTTATCGCGTTGCTGCCTCAGCTCGGGACGGACGGGTCGTGCAGATCGACGCGGCCACAGTCGTGCTGGCAATCGGATCGCCGCCGGCGCGCCGATTGGCGGTCCGAGACGGGTTGACCGACGACCTCGTTCATGACGTCTACGACCCGGGGCTCGATGCGACGGTGGAAGGGCTACGCCGCCGACTCGCCGACCTTCCGGTCGATGGCCGCGAGATCCTCGTCGTGGGTGGGAACGCCGCGGCGCTCGAGTTCGTGTTGGCCGGCCAGGGCATCGTTCGTGACCTTCGGGCGCGTCTGACGGTCCTGTCGCCGTCGGGCCGACCCCGGCACTGGCGCCGGAAGAAGACCGGCGAGATCGCCCACCTGGACGCCGTCACTGCCCTCAGATCGAAGGCCTCGGCCGGCGAAAGGGTAACGGCGGCAATGCTGTACGAGTCCGTCCGGTCAGATCTCCAAGATGCCGTCGACTCAGGAAGCGACCTCGCGGCGACGCGTGCGCTCTTCGAAGCGATCCCCTCTTTCCTCGGCTTCCTCCACGACGAGGACCGCGCCGCACTGGTGGCCCGTTACGGCACCGCCATCACCGCCCTGCTGCGCCAGGACTGCGGCGACGCCGTCGACATCCTCGAGGCGTCCGTAGCGACGGGTGCCGTCGTGTTCGAGGCCGGGCGCTATCTGGCCTGCCGGCGCGAGGGACGCTACTTCCGGGTGATTACGACCGACGACCGCGGACGGCAGTCCCTCCTCGACACGCGCTTCGGTGCCATCGTCGGCGCCACGGGATTCGAGCGTGTTTCCGACACCCGCTCCCCGCTGATCCGACACCTGCTCCAGACGGGCATCGTCGACGCATCGAGCTCGGATGCCGGCCTGCGGGTCGACGGCCGATTCCGAGCCGCTCCCGGGCTCTTCGTCATCGGCCCCCTACTTGCCGGCAATGCTCACCCGAACATGCTGATCTGGCACGCGGAGAGCGTCCGCCGCATCATGGCAATCGCCTCGGAGGCCGCCTCCTTCATTGCTCGAGAATTGAACGCGCGGGCACCCAAAGATTCGCTGTCAGCAACCACCAACAATTGACGGGCCTGTCACCAGAACGGCTTTTCGGAGCCCGTGAACTCGTCTTTCCTGCCCCCGCGACAGGCCGCGACGTCAAACGCCGGTGATTTCGCCAGCGATCACCCCAGCGGGAGTGGTAATTCGTCCACCTTGTTTGCTCAACACGCGCCAATCGCTTGCGAATACTCCACACCGTTGGCACACTTACTGAGCATCGGAGTTCGACGTCGACCGCAGGTCGCGCAGCCGCGCTGCGTTGCTCGCCAGATCAATGGACTCAAACCATTAAACGACGCTTACCAGGGGAATTGATGAAGTCCGAACCCCCGGCCGCCACCGCAAGGTGGATGCCCGAACGAAGTGGCGATCGATGAGGATCCTGGTGACCGGCAGTCGAGGTTTCGTTGGCACCGTGCTTCAGCAGCAGGCGATCGACGGGGGATGGGCTGTTAGCGGTCTGGACCTGGATCTATACCGTGATTCGAATTCGGCGAACGGAGACTCTCATTCCGTCGGCCATTTTGATGGCGCCCGGTCGGATTTTCAAGAAATTCGGGCAGCCGACTTGGCGGGTTACGACGCGGTAGTCCACCTTGCCGCAATTTCCAGTGACGCCGCCTGTGATCTGCGCGCAGATCACGCCAACCGGCTCAATGGCGCGGCCGCCGTAGAATTCGCCAAGCTGGCCAAGAAGGCGGGCGTCCCCCGTTTCGTCTTCGCCTCCAGCTGCAGCGTGTACGGCTCCGCGCCCAACCGCGTCTCGACCGAGCGGTCCCGGTGCGCACCCATCTCCACGTACGCCCACTCGAAACTGGCCGCCGAGTCGGGAATCCGGGCCGAGGCTTCGTCGACGTTCTCGCCGACCGTCCTGAGATTCGCCACCCTGTATGGCCTGTCCCCGAATCTGCGGAGCGACCTGGTGGTCAACACCATGGTCGCCTCGGCCCAGATGCACGGCGAGATAAACCTGCACGGGTCCGGCCAGCAGTCCCGCCCGCTGCTTCACGTCCGCGATGCCGCCTCCACCATCCTGGACGTCCTCAAATTCAGCGAAGACGAAATGCGCGGCCAGGTTTTCAACGTCACCGATGAGTCGACCGGATACTCCATCGCGGAGATCGCCGAGGTCGTGCGGCGACGGGTACCGGGTAGTCGAATCGTGCACCATCCCGCGGCAAGCGACCGGCGCCACTACCGGGTGGACGGGACCCGCCTTCACCGCTTCTGCCGGCGTCCGTCGATTCGGCTCGAGGACGGTCTGGCCGAAGTCGCCGACGGGATGCGGAACACGGACTGGCAGCGCCGAGCGTCGGCGCCGGAAAGCAACCGGGCCCGGCGGCTGCTGCACTTACTGGAACGAGGAGAGCTCAACGATGACCTACGGTGGCGCAAGCGAGGACATGGCTCGGCGACCTGAGCTGGTAAGCGTCCTTCTGCCCTGCTGCGACCAGCCCTACGCGGTCCAGAACCAGGCGATTCCCTCCGTGCTGGCACAGACTCACGGCGATTGGGAGTTGATCGTCGTCAGCGAGAAGACCAACAACACGCGCATGCGCGCCGTGGTCGCACAGTTCGACGATCCACGAATCAGCTACGCAGAGATCGCAAGTCCCGACGGCAACTGGGACTCCAGCCAGCGGAGTCGGGCCGCCCGCGCGCGGGCATTGAACCGCGCACAGGAACTCGCACGTGGATCTGTGCTGTGCCTGTTGGACGAAGACTCCGAGTACCTGCCCGAGCACCTTCGGGCCACCGTCGAGGCCATCGCTGGCGACTCTGCGGACCTCGCCTACGGCCCGGCACGGGTCCTCAACCGCAACACGGGGATTGAGGTCGAAGACGTCGACGACGGCGCGCGATCCCCGGATCTGGGCAGTGCACTCCGTTCCATCGAACCGTCCACCGTGGGTTACACCAGCAGGTGGCAGGCCGAACGATTCCCCGAGACTGGCGACGAATCCCCCGAACTCGCGAAGTGGGCCGCGATGCGTGGCGCCGGGGCTCGATTCGTCGCCATGAACTCCCCGCAGGTCGTGTCCTACGGCGACGACGCCACCGGCCGGGTGCGCGTGTCCATGCCGTCGTTGCCGAGTGCCGAGCGCCTGCACGCATTGGTCGACACCATTGCCGGGTCACGCCAGTTGTCCAACCACGGCCCCCTCAACGCGAAGTTGGAAGACGCGTTGGAGGAGTACCTCGGCGCTCGCCACGTCGTCACCGCGGCCAGCGGCGACACCGCCCTGGGAATGGCGATGATCTTCGCCGCGGGCAGGCGCGACGACAGGACCGAGGTGGTGCTGCCCAGCTACACCTTCCCGTCGACCGTCAATTCGGTCGTACGAGCCGGACTGACACCGGTTTTCTGCGATATCGAGCCAGACACTCTGTGCGCCTCGGCCGCCACGATGGCACCGCTGATCACCGAGCGAACGCTGGCTCTGGTCCCGGTTCTCGCGCACGGTGCGCCATGCGAGATGGACAGCCTCGAAGAGCTCGCCCGTGAATCCGGCGCGTTGCTGATCTCCGACGCCGCTGCGGCCCTTGGCGCGACGATCGGCGAGCGCAAGGTGGGCACCTTCGGTGACATGGAGATGTTCAGTCTCAGCAGCACCAAGGTGCTGACCGCTGGCGAGGGCGGGTTCCTCAGCCTGCACGACGACGACGTCGAGGCCCGACTGCGCGAGATCGGCCGCTACGGGCTGGATGGCAGTTTCTCTTGTGTGGCAACGGGTGTCAACGGCCGCCTTGCGGAGTGGCCCGCCGGGCTCGCCCTCGCGGGAATCGATCTTCTCGATGACTGGCTGGCGGCTCGGCGCCGGACGGCGACGCACTACGAGCAGGGCCTGGCCGACCTGGAGCACCTGCGCGTCGTACCGCACCGGGTGGCCGACCGCGTCGGCACCGCCAAGGACGTGGTTCTCGTCGTGGAATCACCGGACCTGCGCGACGATCTGGCTGATCGACTGCTGCGCAACCGAATCGAGACGCGGCCGTATTTTCGGCCGGTGCACGTCATGGCGCCGTTCAAGCATCTGGCCGGCTCCGAGCTCGAGGTCACCAACCGACTCGCCGACCGCATGCTGTCGCTGCCGATCACCAACGAGATCCCCGAGTCGACGACCGAGCACGTGATCGCCGTGCTCAAGCACGAACTACGCGACCTGGTCGCCGACGCTCGGCGGGCTCGTTAGACGTTCTTCGGTGCCCGATCCGGCAGAGCCAGCCTGCAGATCTTGCCGATGACGGTGGCGAACTGCTTGGGCAGCGGCCCCTTGTTGTAGGGGACGCCGTACCGCTCACAGATCTCCTGCACCTCAGGGGCGATCTCGGCGTGCCGGAACGCCGGGATGTCGGGGAACAGGTGGTGCTCGATCTGGAAG
>JAOPWT010000432.1 GCA_025965555.1 Mycobacterium sp. | reverse complement strand
GGTCAGCCGCCGACGGGGACGGGAACCCCGACCTGGGGGCCGTACGTGCCCTGACCGTTACCCGGCGCCGGGCCGCCTGGCGCCGCGGTCGGTGTAGCGGGAGCGGAGTCCGTAGCGTGATCGGCGGCGGCCTGCGTGCAATCCAGGTTCAGGATCATTCTGTTCTTCAGGGACTTCTGCTGGCTGACGATGCACTGCGACTGCGGCAGATCGCTGCCGAACGAGCCGCCGAAGGTCGCCTGGATGCCTTGGCTCTTCAGAATGCTCACGGCCTTGAAGTACGGCTCACCGACGACGTTCATCGAGTTCATGCTGCCGGGGTCCGACGCGGCCACGCCCGGGCTGAACAGGGCCGCCGAAGCGATGGCGGCGGGAACGACGAGCGCGGCGGCTCCCAGCCCAAGAATCTTCTTCACGTGCCCTCCGTATATCGCGGTGCGATTGCGAACATAGCGCAGTTCAGTCTCTTGAGAAACTTCGGTCACTCGCGGGCTGGCGTTACCTGCGCCCGCATCACGTGGGCCAACGCCGCCGCCCGCGGATCGGCGAAGACGTCCTCCAGCAGCAGTTCCTTACCGTCAGGACCGGCCAACTTGACCCGCCAGTTCGGATATTCGTCGTTGGTCCCCGGTTGATTCTGGGCCCGCACATCGCCTACCGCATCCGGCAGTGCCAGCGCCAGCAGCCGCGACGGCGTCTGCCCCAGGTATGCGTACAGAGCGCCGACGATCTCCCGAACGCTCGGATCGTCGCCGAGCAGACCCATGTCCCGCAGCACCGCGAGCCAGGCCTCCTGCTCGGCCCTGTCATCGGCCAACTCCTCCTCGGCGGGGCGGGTCAGCAGCCCCAACTCCTGGCGAATGCGCACGTGTTCGCCCGCCAGATAGCCCGCCGTCGGCGGCAGATCGTGGGTCGTGACCGACGACAGGCAGTATTCCCGCCACCGACGCGGAGGCAGTGGGCCGCCGCCACCGTCGCGATCCAGCTCGAACCACAGGATCGACGTGCCAAGCAGGCCGCGCTCCCGCAGATAGTCGCGCACCCACGGCTCGACGGTGCCCAGATCCTCACCGACGACGACCGCACCCGCCCTCTGCGCCTCGAGCGCGACGATGCCGATCAGTGCCTCGTGGTCGTACCGCACGTAGGTGCCCTCGGTCGGTGCGGAACCCTTCGGGATCCACCACAACCGGAACAACCCGATGATGTGGTCGATGCGCACCCCGCCCGCATGCCGCAGCACGGCGTTGACGAGCGCGCGAAATGGCTCGTAACCCTGCTCGATCAAGCGGTCGGGACGCCACGGAGGTTGCGACCAATCCTGGCCGAGCTGGTTGTACTCATCCGGCGGCGCGCCCACGCTGACGCCGAGGGTCAGGACGTCCTGAAGGGCCCACGCGTCGGCACCGTTCGGGTCGACGCCGACGGCCAGATCGTGCATGACGCCCAACGCCATGCCCGCCTGCACGGCGGTGGCCTGCGCGCCCGTCAGCTGCTCGTCGAGCTGCCACTGCAACCACCGGTGGAAGTCAACGGCGTCGGCGTGCTTCGCGGCGAAGGCGGCGACCGCATCGCTCGCCGGGTGGTGCAGCTCCTCGGGCCAGCGATGCCAGTCATTGCCGTACTTCTCGGCGAGCGCGCACCAGATCGCGAAGTCGTCGAGGCTGCGACCCTCGCGCGCCCGATACGCCCCGTAGGCGAGGTCTCGGCCCGCGGACCGCTTGACCCGGTAGACCGCCCGCAGCGCGGCGCGCTTGATCTTCCACACCGAGTCGCGGTCGATGAGCTTGGACTTCTTTGCGCGCGCCTGGGCGACGGACCGCGCCTTGCGCAGTTCGCTGCGGTCCCTGACGTAGGCGAATTCCGGGATGGCCTCGACCCGCAGGTAGACCGGGTTGACGAACCGGCGCGAGGTCGGCAGGTAGGGCGACGGCTCCATCGGCGCGGCGGGCGCGGCCGCGTGCAGCGGGTTGACCAGAACGAAGCCCGCGCCGTGCTGGGCTGCCGACCACACCGCCAGATCGGTCAGATCGGTCAGGTCACCGATGCCCCAGGACTTTTCGGAGCGCACGCTGTAGAGCTGGGTCGCCACGCCCCAGGTCCGTCCATTGCCAAGGGTGGGCGGCAGTTTCGCGGTGTCGGGGGAGACGATGAGCGCGGCGTCGGCGGCGACCCCGCCCGCATTGACGTGCAGCCGGTGGTACCCGATGGGCAGGTCGGTGGGCAGCTCGAAGGTGGCCTCGCCGATCGACCGGCCGCCGAGTTCGTAGGGCGGGGTGTTGTTCTCGAGCTGGCGCAGACCCGTGCGCACCGTGCCGTCCTCGAGGCGGATCCAGCAGCCGACGGGATCACCGTGGGTGACGTGCACCCAGAACGACGTCGGCCGACCCGTCCTGGTGACGACGGTCGGGGGCACGGTGCGTCGCCAGTGCAGCTGGTCGTGGGCGGACAACGCGGCCTGGCGCTCGTCCTCGGTGGCCGCAGTGACGCCGAGCGCGGCCAGCACCGAGACGAGCGTCGACTCCGTGACCTCCCGGTAGCCACCCGTCCAGTCGTTGTATGCGGCCGCTACGCCGTAGCGGCGGGCGAGTTCGACCAACGAGCCGGCCAGTTCAGTCATGTGGGCAATCTTGCCGGGAAAGCCGCGGGTGTGCGTCCCCGGCTCCGTCTAAGGCGTCCACACGGCCACGTATCGTCTGCTCAGTGGTGACAGGCGACGTAGCGCGACGCCACAGCCGGGCGCGCATGGCCGTGGCTGCCATGTTCCTCACCAACGGGGCGATCTTCGCGAACCTGGTGCCGCGCTATCCCGAGCTCAAGACCGAGCTCGCGCTGACGAACACCGAATACGGCATCGTCGTCGCCGCGTTCCCCGTCGGGGCGCTGGTCGCCGGGCTGGCCGCAGGGGCGATCATCCGTCGGCTCACCTCCGCGCGCACGACGTTGCTCTGCACCATCGGCATCGCACTGTCGGTGTTCGCGGCGGGGTTGGCGACGACGCCGGTGCTGCTGGCCGCCTTCTTGTTCGCCGGCGGGTTGTGCGACTCGGTGACCGACGTCGCGCAGAATGCGCACGGACTGCGGGTACAACTCGTCTACGGTCGCTCGATAATCAACTCGCTGCACGCGGTGTGGTCGGTCGGCGCGATGCTCGGCGCCGGGATGGCCGCCGGGGCGATCGCCCTGCACATCCCCGTTGCGATCCATCTCGGTGTCAGTGCGGCGGTGTTCATCGGCGTGGCACTCGCCGCCTACCCCTTCCTGCTGAAGGGCCCCGACCAATCGGAGCACCCGGCAGCTGGTCTTGGGACGGGCACCCGCCCGGGCTTGCGGGTGTATGGCGCATTGGCGCTGCTGGTGGTCATCGCGATCGGCGGCGCGGTGGTCGAGGACGCCGGAAGCTCCTGGGCCGCGCTGTACATAGGCGGTGGACTCGGTGCGGCGGGTGCCGTCGCAGCGCTCGGCTACGTCGCACTGCTGGGCTTTCAGTTCATCGGGCGGATTACCGGCGACAGCCTGGTCGACCGCTTTGGCGAACGCGCAGTGACCCGCGGCGGCGGCCTCCTGGTCGCGGCGGGCATGGGTCTGGCGCTGGCCTTCCCCAGTGTGCCCGGCACGCTGGCGGGTTTCGCGGCGGCCGGACTCGGTGCGGCGACCGTCATCCCGGCGGCCATGCACGGCGCGGATCGGTTACCGGGTCTGCGGGCGGGCAGCGGCCTGACGGCGTTGGCGTGGCTGATGCGCATCGGCTTCGTCGGCGCACCACCGATCGTCGGCGTGATCGCCGACGCGACGAGCCTTCGTGTCGGTCTGCTGATCGTGCCGGTCGCCGGACTGGCCATCGCCGCCGCAGCGGGTGTGCTCAGTGAACGACGCCGGCCAGTTCGATCGTGAGGACGCCGCCGATGATGAGCGCGATACCCATCAGCATCCTGACGGTCAGCGGGTCACCGAACAGGTAGCGGGCGATCACGGCGACGAGTGCGACGCCGCACGCCGTCCACACGCCGTAGGCGATGCCGACCGGCATGCCGAATGCCAACGTCAGCCACAGGAGGTAGAACGACGCCAGATACGCCAGCACCACCGGCGCGATCCACGCCTTCTTGCGGAAGCCCTCCGACGCCCGCAGACCCAGCGTCGCGAAGACTTCGACGACAATCGCGATGGCCAATACGAACCACATCACGACGTGGAACCCGTTGGTCGGGAACCAAATTCAATGAGCAGCACGCCGGCGATGATGAGGACGATGCCCAACGCGATCGGCCAGGTGAACGGGTCGCGGAAGATCACCGCGGCCAACACCGCCGTCAGCGCCGTGCCCGTCGCGCCCCAGATGCCGTACGTCACGCCGACCGGGACGCCCTCCCGAAGCACCAGGGTCAGCAGGGTGAACGCGACGCCGTAACCGACGACGACGGCCACGATCCAGCCCGCGTGGTCCTGAGATGCCCGTAGCGACAACGTTGCCGCGACCTCGCTGACGATGGCTGCGGCGAGCAGCACCCACTTTCGCACCGGATCAACCTAGTCCCTGCGATCGCGGCGTCAGGCCACGACCACGTCCAGCGTGTCGTTTCTGCGGTTCTAGTAGACGAGGCCGATACGCGGCGGGTTGACTCCGCTGAGGGTGTGGTTACCCAGGTGGACGTACTTCCAGCGGGCCGGATCGTGCAGCGAGTGCGTCCGGACGTTGCGCCAGTGCCGGTCCAGGTTGACGGCGCCATCGGTGGCCGAGGTACCGGCCAACTCGAAGATGCCACTGGCGATTTCGACGGCGAACTCCTGCGCCAGCGCCTTGGCCGCGGCAACCTTCAGCGTCGCCTCCGCGGCGAGCTCGCGCGACGGTTCGGCCTGCGCGTATCCCTCGTCGATCAGGGCGGTGCCCGCTGCCAGCAGCGCCTCGAGCGCGTAGAGGCGGGCGGTGAACTCGCCGAAGCGGCGGACGACGTGCGGCTCCTCGGCGGCGCGTTCGATGCCTGCGTCGAGCGCTTCCTTCCACGGCCTGGACTTGGTTGCGACGAACGCGGCACCGTCTTCCAGTGCAGCACGGGCGATTCCGATGTCGATGGCGGCGTGTAGCGCCTGATCGAAGGCCCCGAGAACACTGGGCGGCCCGGTCAGTGGATCCGGTGGACTACCCTCCTCGATCACCAGGGTGCCGTCGACGACGACGTCGTCGAGCAGCACCTCGCCGCTGGCGGTGCCGCGCTGCCCGAACGCCGACCACTTGTCCAGGTTCAGGGTGACGCCCGCCTGGTCGGGTCGGATGAACACCGTCACCGTCTCGTTCTCCCTTCCGCCAACGGCGGCCGCGACGGCGATCCACGTCGCCCCCAAAGCGCCTGTGGCGTAATACTTCGTGCCGTTGAGCACCCAGGTGCCGTCGTCCCGCGGGGTCGCCGTGGTGCGACGCTCCAGCGCGCTCCTGGTGCCGCGTTCGGCGGTGGCGTTGCCGATCTGCCCGCCCGCGAGGATGTCGCCGTAGATCCGTGGCGCGGGGGCGAGCTGTCCGAGCCCGGTGATCGCCTGCGCAATCACGAAGTGCGACAACAGCAATTGGCCGACAGCCGCATCGCCACGCGACAGTCGGCGCAGGACGTCGATGGTCGTGGAGGCCGGAAGACCAGGGCCGCCGTGTTCGACGGGGACGGAGATGCCGAGCAGGCCGGCGTCGGCGACCTGGCGCAGTTGAGGGATGAGCGGGATGCCGTTGCGCTCCCGTTCGGCGCTACCGATGGCCAATTCGGCGGTGACGACGTCGGCCGCGGCTAGGGCGGCCGGCGAGGAGTCGAGCAGCGGTGCTGCGGCAGTGATGTCGAGGGTCATGCCGCCGCACGCTACGGACGGCGACGACGCGGGCACAGGATTGCGACCACCGAGAATGTTTCCCCATGCGTTTGCTGGCACTCCGCGGCAAATGTGCCCAGCTGCGTTGTCGGGGGGCGCGGGTAACCTGGCGATCACGTTGTTCCGAAGAAATTTGAAGGAGTTCCCGTGACGGATCCACAGCGCACTCTGATTGCCGTACTACTCGATCGCTCTGGCTCGATGGAAAGCATCAAGTCCGATACCGAGGGTGGATTCAACGCGTTCATCGCCGAGCAGCGTGCGCAACCGGGCAAGGCATGGGTGACGCTGGCGCAGTTCGACACCGAGTACGAGGTGGTCTACGCGGACCGCCCGATCGCCGACGTGCCGCCGCTGCAACTGCAGCCGCGCGGCGGCACCGCGCTGTACGACGGCATCGGTCGCCTGATCACCGACATCGGTGCCGAATTGACCACTCTGCCCGAAGCCGAGCGACCAGGGCACGTGATCGTCGTCGTCATGACCGACGGGTACGAGAACTCGAGCCGCGAGTGGACGGGCCATGCCGTCAGCGCGGCCATCAAACGACAGGAGGGCGAGTATTCCTGGAACTTCGTCTTCCTCGGCGCCAACATGGACGCGGTGGCGATCGGACAGCAGATGGGCTTCGCGGCGGACAGGTCGATGACCTACGACGCGAATGCGGACGGGGTGGCGGCGGCCGTGGCCTCGACGTCTGCCTACGTGTCACGCAGGCGCGCCGCGGCGCCCGCGGCGATGGTGGCGGGCTTCTCGGACGAGGACCGGGTGGGCGCCAGGGGGACCCAGCGGTGACGGCGGAGCCAAGCACCGGTCGCTCGATCGACGCTCCGATCGTCGACACCGCCTACGGACGCGTGCGCGGTGTCGACGACGGAACGGTCAAGTCGTGGAGGGGAATTCGTTACGCGGCGCCGCCCGTGGGCGAACTTCGGTGGCGGGCACCGCAGCCGCCCGAACGGTGGACCGACGTCGCCGACGCCACCAGGGTCGGGCCGGTCTGCCCGCAGCCGACCGACCCGCGGATTCCCCTCGACCTCGGCGCGCCCCAGGGCGAGGACTCCCTTTCACTGAACGTATGGGCGTCGTCGGACACCGAGGCCGGCGACGGCAAGCCCGTGATGGTCTGGGTACACGGAGGCGCGTACGTCCTCGGGTCTTCGGCGCAATCGCTGTACCGAGGGCGCGCGTTGGCAGGCGGCGGTGACGCCATCATCGTCACGGTGAACTACCGACTCGGGGTGTTCGGGTTTCTTGACCTGTCGTCGTTCAGTACCGAACGTGCCCGCTTCGAGAGCAACCTCGGCCTGCGCGACGTGCTGTTCGCGCTGCAGTGGGTGCGCGACAACATCACGGCGTTCGGCGGTGACCCGCGACGGGTGACCCTGTTCGGCGAGTCCGCCGGCGCGGGCATCGTCACCACGCTGCTGGCCAGCCCGGCGGCGGGTGGCCTGTTCTCGGCGGCGATCGCCCAGAGTTCGCCGGCGACGTCGGTCTATGACGCCAGTCGTTCCCGCGGGATCGCTCAGCAGTTCCTGGACACGCTGGGCGTCGGCGCGGAGGAGGTGGACCGCCTTCCCGACGCACCGCTGAACGAGTTGCTCTCCGCCTCGAAGCTACTGTTCGACGAGGTGCCGGTGCGCGTGCCTGGCACGCTGGCGTACGCGCCGATCGTCGACGGGGACCTGGTTCCCGACTACCCGGTCGCCATCGCGCGGTCCGGCGGCACGCATCGGGTGCCGCTGATCATCGGCACCAACAAGCACGAGGCGGCGCTGTTCCGTTTCATGAAGTCACCGCTGATGCCCATCACGCCGACGGCCATCAAGTCGATGTTCGACGGGATCGCCTCCGACCAACCCGGACTGCAACTCCCCAGCGAAGCCGACCTGGTATCGGCGTACCCGGGCCGGGGCAAGGCACCCGGAATGGGAGTTGCGCGTGACATCGGCTTCCGGATGCCGACCATCTGGTTCGCCGAGGGGCACGGCGCCGTCGCTCCGGTCTACACCTACCGGTTCGACTGGGCGACGCCGATGTTGCGGCTGCTGAGACTGGGCGCCGCGCATGCCACCGAACTGCCGTACGTGTGGGGCAATCTCGTTGCGGGATCCAAGGATCCGACCTTCAAGCTGGGCGGCCTCAAGGCGGGAACCGCGCTGTCGGAACGCATCCGCACGCGGTGGCTGAACTTCGCCGCGACCGGTGAGCCCACCGGCCCGGTGGGGGAGCCGCGGTGGCGGCAGTACCGCGACGAGGACCGGGCCACCCTGCTGCTCGACAAGCGCGACCTGGTGGTCGAGGACCCCGACCGGCCGCTGCGCGCGGCATGGGGGGACGACGTTCTGAGCTTCCGCTAGGTGGCGGATAGTTAAGATCACCCCTGGAGGAGGTGCGCGCACGTGAACGGGTTGGACGGAATCCGGGCTTTCCTGGACGTGCTGCCGCCGCAAATGCGGGACCCCGTGCTTTTCGCGATCCCGTTCTTCCTGCTGCTGCTGATCCTCGAATGGACGGCGGCACGCAAGCTCGACCGTCTCGAGGACGACCGCCCGCCATCCGGGGCCTACGTGCGTCGCGATGCCTGGGCGAGCATCTCGATGGGGCTGGTGTCGATCGCGACCACCGGGGCGTGGAAACTCCTCGCGCTGCTCGGCTACGCCGCGATCTACGCGTATGTCGCGCCGTGGCACCTGCCGTCGACAGCCTGGTACACGTGGGTCATCGCGATCGTCGGTGTCGACCTGCTGTTCTACACGTATCACCGCATCGCGCACCGCGTCCGACTGGTGTGGGCAACGCACCAGGCCCACCACTCCAGCCAGTACTTCAACTTCGCCACCGCACTGCGGCAGAAGTGGAACAACAGCGGTGAGATCCTGATGTGGATTCCATTGCCACTGCTGGGCATACCGCCGTGGATGGTGTTCGCCAGCTTCTCGGTGAACCTGATCTACCAGTTCTGGGTGCACACCGAACGCATCGACCGGATGTGGCGGCCCGTCGAGTACGTCTTCAACACGCCGTCACACCACCGGGTGCATCACGGCGTGGACGCCGAATACCTCGACAAGAACTACGCGGGCATGTTCATCCTGTGGGACCGCCTCTTCGGCACCTATCAGGACGAGTTGTTCCGACCGCACTACGGGCTGACCAAGCAGGTCGCCACGTACAACATCTGGAAACTGCAGACCCACGAATACGTGGCCATCGCCCGCGACGTCAAGCACGCCGACCGGCTGGCCCACCGGCTCGGATACGTCTTCGGACCGCCGGGATGGACGCCGCGACGGGCCGTCGGTGCCGACCTCGCCGCACCCGTCACGACCGGCGGAACACGGGCGCCTTCACCCTTCTGACCACCCTCGGTAGTGTCTGGCATGTGGAAACCGTCTTCGATGGCTACGTCGATCCCGACCTGGTCGAACGGTCACTTGCCGCAAGCGACTTCGGATCGATGTGGCTCGACGTCGACCGGCCCGATCATCCGAAGCTGTCCCAGCCGCTGGCCTGTGACCTACTGGTGGTCGGTGGCGGGTATGCGGGGCTGTGGACGGCATTGCATGCTGCGCAGCGCGATCCGGACCAACGCATCGTGCTCATCGACGCTTACCGCGTGGGCTGGGCGGCGTCCGGGCGCAACGGCGGCTTCGTCGAGGCCAGCCTGACCCACGGCAAGGAAAACGGAAAGACTCGGTGGCCCAACGAGATCGAGCAACTCGATGTCATGGGTCTGGAGAACCTGGACGGCATGCAGGCCGAGATCGAACGCCTCGGACTGGACGTCGAATGGCAGCGGACCGGAATGCTGGCCGTGGCGACGGAACCACACCAGGTGCAGTGGCTCAAGGACTCCGCAGCCGACGGCGACGGCCAGTTCCTCGACGAGGCCGCCGTGCGCGCCGAAGTCCACTCGCCGACGTTCCTCGCCGGTCTGCAACACAGCAACACGTGTGCGATCGTGCATCCCGCCAAGCTGGCCTTCGAGCTGGCGCGGGCCTGCACCGAGGCGGGCGTGCGCATCTACGAGCACACTAACGCCAAGTCGCTCGACTCCGGCACCGCCTCGATTCAAGTCGACACCGGCGACGCCGTCATCACGGCCAAGCGGGTCGTACTTGCAACCAACGTCTTCCCACACCTGTTGCGGCGCAACCGCTTCCATACCGTGCCGGTCTACGACTACGTGCTTGCCACCGAACCCCTGACCGCCGCCCAGGTAAAGAGCATCGGATGGGAGCACCGCCAGGGAATCGGCGACTCCGCCAACCAGTTTCACTACTATCGCATGACCAAGGACAACCGAATCGTGTTCGGTGGCTACGACGCCGTCTACCACTTCGGCCGCAAGGTGGACGCCGACTACGAAGATCGGCCCGAGACCTACCGCCGACTCGCGGCCCACTTCTTCATCACCTTCCCGCAACTGGAAGGTGTTCGCTTCAGCCACCGCTGGGCCGGTGCGATCGATACCAACACGCGGTTCTGTGCGCACTGGGGCCTGGCCCGTGAAGGACGAGTCGCGTACGTCAACGGGTTCACCGGACTCGGCGTTGGCGCGGCGAGGTTTGCCGCCGACGTCTGCCTCGACCTACTCGGCGGTGTGCCGACACCGCGTACCGAGCTCGAGATGGTGCGCGAGAAGCCACTTCCGTTTCCTCCCGAACCGTTTGCCAGCATCGGAATTCAGGCGACGCGGTGGTCGCTAGACCGGGCCGACCACTCGGCAGGTCACCGCAACGTCCTGCTGCGCACACTCGACGCACTCGGCCTCGGATTCGACTCGTGACCGACCCCGTGCCGACCATCGGCGCGGAAACCGACGGCACGCAACCCATTGTTCGCCAAGCGTTTTGATTGAGCTGAGCTGGAGGTCGGTCAGTCGCTCACGTCAGAGAACGGGGCGTACAAGCTGACCCTGCAAGACGACGGCGATCTGGTGCTCTACTCCGGTGTCGACGCGGTCTGGTCGACGGAGACCAACGGACAGAAGGTTCTCCGCGCCGAGGTGCAGACCGACGGCAACTTCGTCCTCTACACCGCGGATGAACCGTGTGGGCCAGCCAGACCAAGGGCGCCAAGGATGTTCGGCTGATCATCCAAAACGATCGCAACCTCGTGCTGTACGGGTTCGACGGGCCGGCGTGGGCATCCGACACGAAGACCGACGAGGTGCCTGCTCCGCCGCCCCCAGTCCAGGCGCCCCGCGGAGCCCGAAGTGGTTCCCGCCGCAGTCGTCGAGGAGGCTGCCGCCGAGGCGCCCCCACCAGCACCACCACCGCCACCGCCGCCGCCAGCACCTCGGACGTACACCGTGGTATCGGGTGACACGTTGTGGGCCATCGCGGAACGGTTCTACGGCGACGGCAATCGGTATCACGACATCGCCGCCGCGAGCGGGATCTCCAACCCGGACCTGATCCATCCCGGTCAGCTGGTGACGATTCCGTAGTGCAAGCACTCGAGGCGGCCCGCTCCTTTTGGTGCGGGCCGCCTTTGGCATGGGTACGCTGATCCTTCCTTGACCCTTCGCGATCGGAGACGACGTTGCGCCGAAAGTGTTTGCGCGCGGCCGCGCCGGCAATCGCCTCCGTTGCGATCCTCAGCGTTGCGCACCTCACCGAGTCCGCGCCCGCCAGTGCACTTCCGGGGGTTGTCGTCTACCCGGGCATGGAGATTCGTCAGGACACCAACTTGTGCACGCTCGGATTCGTCGACGTGCCGACGCGGACCGCCTTCACCGCGGGGCACTGCCGCGGTAGCGGAGTCGTCGGCGACAAGAACGGAAACGTCGTCGGTCACCAGGCACTCTTCCGCGACGACACTCCCAACGGCGCGACGGTGTCCACCGATCATCTGATCTCCGACTGGGAGGCCATCGCCTTGGCGCCCGACGTGCAGGTCAACGACGTCTTGCCTGGCGGAAGGGCGCTGTCCTTCGATCCGTCGATCGTGCCGCAACAGGGTCAGCGCGTCTGTCACTTCGGCGTGGTGACCGGCGAGAGTTGTGGCACTGTGGAGGCCGTCAATAACGGGTGGTTCACGATGGCCAACGGTGTCGTCAGCCAGAGGGGTGATTCGGGTGGCCCGGTCTACGTGCTCACCGACGATGGGCGCGCCGTCATGGTCGGCATGTTCAACAGCACGTGGGGCCAGTACCCTGCCGCCGTCTCGTGGCCGAACACCGATCAACAGATCCGCCAAGAGGCCTTCAGGACGTCATCCGGCACAGCACCCGACGCGCCCGCACCGGGAGCCCCGCCGCCGGCCTAGCCGCTGATGCGGTACCGGTTGTACTCGTGGTTCTCCTGGTTCTCCCCGGGGGAGCGGTGGACGGCCCGCCGGGTCGTGATCGCCGTGCTGGCGTCGGTTGGCATCCTTGCGATGGTCGGCACCATCGTCGTCGGGGTGGCGATGGCCTTCTTGATGAAGGACCAGGGTCAGGTCTCCCAGCGCACCGCCCCGATGCTGACGACGAGGACCCCCGCGGTGATCGGCATCCCGCTGGCGGTGCGCCCCGTCGTGGAGGTGCCGCTGGTGGCCATTCCCGAGGACTGCCCCCCGGTGCCGCCGCCGACGCCGCCGGAAGCGCCCATCCGGGTGTGTGACGTCGACAACGCAGCGGTATACCAACTCGGCCCGGTTGCGCTGTCGCTGAACCTGACTGGGGCCACCGAGACGAAGCTTCCGACCAGCGACTTCCACACCGTGCAGATGTCGATGGATCAAGCGTCGAGTACGGCGTTCGCGCAGTACACCGCCGCGAACATCGGCAAGCAGCTCGCCTTCGTCCGCAACGGCGTCGTGCTCGCCGCACCCGCCATCAGCCAGCCCATCGATGGACAATCGATTCAGATCTCGGGCGAGCTCAGTGCCGCCACCGCCGCCACGATCGCCGAGATGTTGCGCGACGGCTCCTGACGCCGGTGCGTCACACCAGTTCGAAGACGGGGATCGACGGGGCGACGGCGCGGATCTGCTCGTCGGTCGAGTCGGGGGTGAGACCGCCGACGTGCCCCTTGACTTCCCAGTACCAACGCTTGAGGTAGACCTTGAGCAGCTCGGGCTTGGCGTCGTCGGCGACCTCGCTGATCTGCACGTCGCGGCTGCGCCACCGCGGGCCCATCTCGACCTGCCCGGCGGCCCTGGCGTTGCGGACCCACTGGGTGTTTCCGCGCGGCGACACGACGTAGTCCCGGCCCTGGACGGTCATCAGGTTGATCACCACGCCGCGAAGCTTGCCGGTGTTGCGGCCCCGGATCCGGAGCGCGCGCGTCCCTGCGAGGCCAATGCCCGCTTCCGCGAGCCACCGGAACAGCTCGTTGACGGTGCGGGCCAGGCGGTTCGGTTCGTCGTAACGGATGGTCATGTCGATCTCCTCAGGGATGTGGACTAATACGAGAGCATTGCTCTCTTCTTAGAGTGGCACGGCGCGGCGCCTAAATCAAGAGCAATGCTCTCGTCTTATGCGATACTGGGCTCATGGGCAAGCGCCAGGAAACCCGCGACCGCATCGAACGCGAGATCGTCGAGGTCGGCCGTCGACATCTGGTGACCGACGGCGCGGCCGGACTGTCGTTGCGCGCCATCGCCCGCGACCTCGGCATGGTGTCCTCCGCCGTGTACCGCTACGTGGCCAGCCGCGACGATCTGCTGACGCTACTGATCGTCGACGCCTACACCGACCTGGCCGACACGGTCGATCGCGCGGCCTCGGACGCTACCGGATCGTGGCGCGACCGCCTGCTCGCGATGGCGCGGGCGGCCCGCCGGTGGGCCGTCGAGCAGCCGTCGAGCTGGGCATTGATGTACGGCAGTCCCGTACCCGGTTACCACGCGCCCGCCGACATCACGGTCGGACCGGGGACCCGCGTGGTGGGTGCGCTGTTCGCGGTGGTGGCCGCGGGCATCGCCGCGGGCGACGTGCCGGACTCCGGGGCCACCTCTTCGCCGGCAACGTCGGCCGACTTCGACGGCATCCGCGAGGAATTCGGCTTCCCGGGCGGCGACGCGACGGTGATGAAGTGCTTCCTGCTGTGGGCCGCGCTGGTGGGCGCGATCAGCCTCGAGGTCTTCGGTCAGTACGGCGCGGACACGCTGTCGGACCCGGCCGACGTCTTCGACGGGCAGCTCCGGCTGGTCGTCGCCGCCATGACGTTGAACTAGAACACGTTCTAGCCAGCGGCCCCGGCCAGGGATATCCTCTAGGCGATGCATGACCAGACACCTGTCCAGATAGCCTGGGTGACGCGGGACCTCGGCGCCACCGAGAAGGCCCTGAGCGGTCTGATGGGCGCGAAGAAGTGGGTGCGAATGCCCGAGGTGCACTTCGGCCCGGACACCTGCACGCACCGCGGGCGGCCCGCCGACTTCGTCGCCAACGTCTCGCTGTCCTACGCCGGCGACACCCAGCTCGAGCTGATCGAACCGGTCCGCGGCGAGAGCGTCTACACCGAGTTCCTCGACGCGTCGGGTCCCGGTCTGCACCACGTCTGCATCGAGGCGGCCGACGTCGACACCTTCGAGGCGATGCTCCGCGACGCCGAACGGGACGGAACACCGGTGCTCTCGCGTGGCGTCATGCATGGCGGTATTCGA